>DASTNM010000104.1:0-3725 GCA_035762745.1 Candidatus Polarisedimenticolia bacterium | reverse complement strand
CCCGCGGAGCGGTGGAGCAGGTGGCGGCGAGGCGAGGCGCACGATGAGCCGCACCCACGGCGACACCCGATTCGAGCCCGCGCCCGATGTCGTGTCGCGACGCATCGCCGGCGAGCACCTGCTGGTCCCGGTGCGCAGCGGCGCGGCGCACATGGACTACCTGTTCACCGCCAACGAGGTCGGCTCGTTCATCTTCACGCTCCTGGACGGTCGGCGTGACGAGGCCGAGATCGCGCGCCTGGTCAGCCTCGAGTACGAGGTGGGCGAGGAGCGGGCGCGGGCGGACGTGGCGGCCTTCCTCGACGATCTGTCACAAGCCGGCCTGGTGCGACCCGGGCCTCAGGAGCGGCGATGAGCGCCTGCCAGGAGCTCTCCTACGCCGAGTTCGGCAAGCGTCTGACGCGCGCCGGCGGGCCATCGCGCGTCCCGCTGTCGGGGTCGATCGAGATCACCTTCAAGTGCAACCTGCGCTGCGTGCACTGCTACATCCCCGATTACTCGGGGCGCAACGAGATGAGCACCGCGGAGATCACGCGGATCCTGGACGAGATCGCCGAGGAGGGCTGCCTGTGGCTGCTGCTCACCGGCGGTGAGGTGATGTGCCGCCAGGACTTCGCCGAGATCTACCGGCACGCCAAGAGCCGGGGGTTCCTCGTCACGATCTTCAGCAACGGCACGCTCCTCGATGAGCGGATCGCCGATCTCCTGGCGGATCAGCCCCCCTTCGGCATCGAGTTCACGCTCTACGGACTGTCGGACGAGACCTATCTGAAGACGACCGGCTTCCCCGGCCGCTTCACGCAGGTGCGCCGCGCGATCGATCTGCTGATGGCGCGCTCCCTGCCGCTGTCGCTCAAGGCAGTCGCCATCGAGCCGCTGAGCGGCGAGATCGACGCGATGCGGGCTTTCTGCGACTCGCTCGGGCTGCGCTTCCGCTTCGACGCCATGGTGCACGCGCGTCTCGACGGCTCGATGGCGCCGGTGGCGACCCGCTCCACCCCCGAGCGCGCCGTGGCCTACGACGCCGACGACCCGCCTCGCCTGGCGGAGTGGCTGAAGTTCTACAAGCAGTACGTCCGGTCGACCGCCCCCTCCCCCTTCCTGATGTCGTGCGGCGCCGGTGTGAACAGCTTCCACATCGACCCGAAGGGGACTCTGCTCTCGTGCGAGGCGCTGCCGCTCAATGGCTACGACCTCAGGCGCGGCAGCTTCCGCGAGGGGTGGTATGGGATCGTCGGCGACATCCGCCGGCGGCTCGCCAGCGAGGCGAACGTCTGCGCCCGCTGCGAGCTGCGTCCCATGTGCGACCGCTGCCCGGCGACCGCCACGCTGGAGACCGGCAGCCCCGACGGCTGGATCCCGTACTACTGCGAGACGACCCACCGGCGCGCCGCCCTCCTGGAGGAGGCGAACGGCCAACCTGACAACGCCCTGCGCTACCGTGAGCATGCCGACCGGGTCGCCGCCGGCTGGACGCCACCGGGAGCGATCCTGCCGCGCGCCAGCGCCCTCGCGGGCGCCCCCGTCGCGTGTGCCACGACCGGCTGCTCCGCGGGCGGCTGCGCGGTGTCGGCCTCGGCATCCAGAGCACCCCAACCGATCGGCATAGAACGTCCCGGTCTCACGCCGGGCCAGTCACAAGGAGATCGTCCATGAGCCGCGAGCAGCACGGGCGGGGAGCATCCCCCCGCCGCTCCTACCAGCCTCCGCAGCTGCAGAAGGTCCGGCTGATCCCGGATGAGGCGGTCCTCGCTTCGTGCAAGAACAATGCGACCGCCGGACCGGCGGGGCCGATCCAGAAATGCGCCACCAACCCTGCGGTGTGCTCGCACAGTGCCTCCTAAACCCGACTCGCCGCTGGTTCTGGAGATCGCCCGCATCGGTCTGGAGGTGCGCGTCGTCGACCCGGAGATCCGGCTGGTCGCCGAGCCGGCCCACGTGCCGTTCCTGGCGGAGACGAAGGGCGAAGATTGCGCTTCCGTCCTGCTCGGGCCGGTCTCAGGCCGCCGCGCCGCCCGACTCCCCGGCCGCACCCTGTTCGACACCGGATCGGTCTGGCGCCTGGAGGAGATCGGCGACAACCGGCTGCTGACCTTCCGCTCGCCGATCTTCGGCCGTGATCCGTACCTGTCGGTCGAGTTCGACCGCGACTACATGCACGGCCAGGGCGAGACGCTCGACGGTGGACCGGTCCTGACCGGGGGCGAATTGCACCCGTTCGTCTACCCCTTCGACGAGGTGGTCTTCCTGGCCCGCCTGTCGCGCGGGCGCGGTGTCCTGGTGCACGCCTGCGGGCTGGCGTTCAACGGACGCGGCATCCTCTTCCTCGGCACCTCGGGGGCCGGCAAGAGCACGACAGCCCGTCTCTGGAAGGAGCGCGGCGGCGCCACCATCCTCTCCGACGATCGGATCGTCATCCGCCGGGAGGCCGAGGGGTACCGCATCTACGGCACCCCGTGGCACGGCGAGGCCGGCTGGGAGACCCCCGCCTCGGCTCGTCTCGACGCCGTCTACATCCTGGACCAGGCGCCCAGGAACCGGGTGCAGGAGATCTCCCCGAACGCGGCCGTGGCCCAGATGATGGTGCGCGCCTTCCCCTCGATGTGGGACCAGAACGGGCTCGAGTTCGCGGTCCGCTTCCTCGCCGACATGGCGGACCTGGTGCCGGTGCGGCGTCTGCAGTTCCTGCCCGAGCCGTCGGCGATCGACTGCGTCCTCGCGGCCTGCAACGGCGGGGCGGCGGAGGCGACGCTTCGGAACGGAGGCACGCAAGAGCCGGAGGAAGAACCATGACCCAGATCCTTGTGGTGGATGACGAGGCGGCGATCCGCGAGGTGCTGATCGAGTTCCTCTCGGACCACGGCTATACCGCCGAGGGCGCCGAGAGCGGTCCCGCCTGCCTGGCGCTCGCCACGGCCCTGAGGCCCCAGATCGTGCTCCTCGACATCGCCATGCCCGGGATGAACGGCATCGAGACCTTGAAGAAGCTCCGCGGGCAGTCGCCCGAGACGGCGGTCATCATGATCAGCGGGCACGCCGACCAGGCCATGGCCCTCGAGGCGCTGGATCTCGGCGCCTACGACTTCATCCAGAAGCCTCTCGACTTCGGTTATCTCGAGCGGACGCTCTTGGCCAAGATCGTGACGCTCGAGCCGATGGGCGACCACGCGCCCGGCGAGGAGACCCACCATGAAGCCAAGACCGGGCGCGGTCGACGCGCGCGGTAGGGAGGAGGGGTCGGTCGCCCTTCCCGTCCTGCTCGCCGACCGCCAGGGAGTCGCTTTCGTGGCGACCTCTCACGGTGTCGAGAGCCTGCGTGTCCCCAGACGTTACTGGGGGATGCAGGTCGGGGTGGTTCCGATTCCGGCGAGCGAGGAGGAGATTCGCGCCACCGAGCTGGCGCCCTCCCCGGACGCCGGCACATGGCCGCGCGCCGTGCTGCGGCCGGACCTCCTCTCTCCCGCCCTGTCGCGCCTGCTGTCGGGAGACCACGTCGAGCTGAGCCTGCAGCCGAGCAGCGACGGGCTGAAGGCGACGCTCCTGACGGCGCACGGAGAGGAGCAATCCTTCCCGATCGCTCCCAAGGACGCCCTCGGATTCCTGACGGCTGTCTTCCAGCACGCCCCGCGTGGCGTGGTGAGGACCGGCCTCGCCAAGCCGGCGCGGGTCTTGCTGAGCGTCCGCCCGGCGCCGCGCCGTCACGAATACCGCCTGCACCTCGCCGG
>DASTNM010000103.1:0-12166 GCA_035762745.1 Candidatus Polarisedimenticolia bacterium | reverse complement strand
CGCCAGTATCTTATCTTTATTGGGCAGGAAGAACTCCTCCAGCGGCGGGCTGTAGGGGACGGGAGTATCGGGCGCCGTCACCCGCAGCACCGGCCCGTCCAGGAATTCGAAGACCTCCTCGTTGACGATGGCGGCGATCTCGCCGGCGATACCTCCGGTGCGGGTGTCCTCGTGCACCACCAGCACCTTGCCGGTCTTGCGCGTCGAGTCGAGGATGGCGTCCTTGTCGAGCGGCAACAGCGACCGGAGATCGATCACCTCGGTCTCGATCCCCTGCTCGCGCGACAGCGTCTCGGCCGCCTCCAGGGACGGATAGAGCATCGCCGCGTAGGTGAGGATCGTCAGGTCCCTCCCTTCGCGCCGCACCGCCGCGCGCCCGATCGGCACGACGTAGTCCTCCTTCGGCAGCTCCTCCTTGATGCGCCTGTAGAGGTACTTGTGCTCCAGGTAGATGACCGGGTCCTCGTCGCGGATCGCCGCCTTGATCAACCCCTTGGCGTCGTGGGCCGTGGCCGGCGCCACCACCTTCAGCCCCGGAGTGTGGACGAAGTACATCTCCGGGTTCTGCGAGTGGAAAGGGCCGCCGTGCACGCCGCCCCCGGCCGGGCCGCGGATGACGATCGGCACGCCGGCGCCCCAGCGGTAGCGGTTCTTGGCCGCGAAGTTGGTGATCTGGTCGAAGGCGCAGGAGATGAAGTCGATGAACTGCATCTCGGCGATGGGCCGCATCCCCATGAGCGCCGCGCCGATCGCCGCGCCGACGATGGCCGACTCGGAGATGGGCGTGTCGATGACGCGCATCTCGCCGAAGCGCTCGAGCATCCCCTCGGTCACCTTGAAGGCGCCGCCGTAGATTCCGACGTCCTCCCCCAGGATGAAGACCCGCTCGTCGGCCTCCATCTCCTCCCAGATCCCCTGCCGGATCGCTTCCACGTAGGTCGTCAGCGCCACGTCTCACTCCCCATGGTAGACACCCTCCAGGCACTCCGACGGATCGGGGTACGGCTGCCGCTCCGCCCAGGCGACCGCCTCGTCGATCTCCGCCTCGATGCGCGTCTCCATCTCCTTGAGCGCGGAGGCGGAGACGAGCCCACGCCCCAGGAGATCCCCCTCGAATCGACGGATCGGGTCCTTGCGCTCCCATTCCTCGAGCAGGGCCTTCGGCACGTACCCCGCGTCGTCGTGCGCGGAGTGGCCGGTCATGCGGAAGGTCATGAACTCGAGCAGGGTCGGCCCCTCTCCCCGCCGCGCCCGCTCCACGGCCCGCCCGACCGTGTCGTACACCTCGAGCACGTCGTTGCCGTCCGCGGTCTCCCCGGGAATGCCATAGCCGAGCCCACGCTCGGAGAGATGCTTCACCGCCATCTGGCGCGAGGCGGGCGTCGAGTAGGCGTAGCCGTTGTTGTTGCAGATGAAGACGATCGGCAGGCGCAGCACGGCGGCGAAGTTGACTCCCTCGTGCCAGTCGCCCCGGCTCGCCGCACCCTCGCCGAAGAAGCAGAACGACACCTGGTCGGTGCGGCGCATCCGGAAGGTGAGCGCGGTGCCGGCGGCGACCGGGATGCTGTCCCCCAGGTGCGAGATGAAGGCGACCAGCCGGTGCCGCAGGTCGCCCATGTGCATGTTGCCATCGCGACCGCGCGTCAGCCCGGTGCGGCGGGCCATGTACTGCGCCAGGATCCGCTCCGGAGCAATCCCCTGCATCAGGAAGACCGCCATGTCGCGATGCGACGGGGAGACGATGTCGTCCTGGTCGTCGTTGCCCCCGCGCCGCATGTGCATCGCCGCCCCGACCGAGATCGCCTCCTGTCCCCTCCCGACGTACACGCCGCCGACGATCTTCCCCTGGCGGTACAGCCGGCGCTCGATGCGGAACTCCAGGGCCCGCGTCAGCTTCATGTAGTAGAGCATCTTGAGAAGCCCCGCGTCGTCGGGGGCGAGGGTCCGCAGGGCGGCCTTCGGCGCGACCTGTGCCCGGACGCCGGCCGACTTCGCGACACCGCTCATGGTGACGGCCACCAGGGGGACTCGTAGCCCGGCTCGAAGGTGACCCCCTTGAGCGCCTCGGCGGGCGCCGGGTGGGGACTCTCCTGGGCCGCGCGCGCTTCGCGCTCCAGGAGCGGCGCGAGTGAGCCGGCGACGGCTTTCAGATCATCTGCGGTGGCGTGCCCCGCCTCGACCAGGAACGCCTCGAAGCGATCGAGCGGATCGCGCCGGCGCCAGGCCTCCAGAAGCTCCTTCGGGACGTAGTGCATGTCGTCGTGCTCCGCGTGCCCCCGCATGCGGAACGCCCGGCACTCGAGAAGCGTCGGCCCGTCGCCGCGCCGTCCGCGCTCCACCGCCCGCGCTGTCGCCGCGAAGACCGCCAGGACGTCGGTCCCGTCGAGCGACTCGGAGGCGCAGCCGTAGGCCGGACCCCGCTCGGCCAGGCTGGCGACCGCGAACTGGCGGAACGTGGGGGTCGAGTAGGCGTAGCCGTTGTTCTCGACCACCAGGATCAGGGGCAGCCGCAGGACCGCCGCCAGGTTCAGCCCCTCGTGGAAATCCCCGGTCGAGGTGCCGCCGTCCCCGATGTAGGTCAAGGCCACGCGCCGCTCGCCGCGCTGGCGCGCCGCCAGGGCGGCCCCGGCCATCACCGGGATCAGCGTCCCGAGGTGGCTGATCGGCCCGATGAGCGCCCGCCTCTCGACGTTGCCGAAGTGCAGCGTGCCGTCCTTGCCGTGCGTCGGCCCGTCCTGGCGCGCCAGGAACTGCAGGAACAGGTCGCGCGGCGCAACACCGCGCGCCAGGAGCGAACCGATGTTTCGGATCATCGGGGCCAGCAGATCGTCCGGAGCCAGGGCGCAGGCGCTGCCCACCGAGATCGCCTCCTGTCCGAGGCTGCTGTAGAGTCCCCCGACGACCTGCCCCTGCCGGTAGAGGGCGGAGAGCTTCTCCTCGACCATGCGGTTGAGGCGCAACAGACGGTGCATCGCGAGCAGCCGCTCGCGCCCCAGCCCGGGGTCGCGGATCGGGACGATCGGGCCCGGCAGAAGACGCGCCAGATCCGGATCGAGCGATCCCGCCCGCCGGCGTCCCTTCCCACGCCCCGGCTTGAGACCCCCCTTCATCCGCGGCGCCCTCCGCGGCTCAGAGGTGGATCCCCCGGGCGTGCAGGTTCAGGGCCGCCTCGGCGATCGCCTCCGAGAGGGTCGGGTGGGCGTGAATGGCGTGGAACATCTCTTCGACGGTGGTCTCCAACCTGAGCGCCATGCTCCCCTCGCCGATCATCTCGGTCACCCTGGGGCCGATCATGTGGATGCCGAGGAGCTCGTCGTAGCGCTCGTCCCCCACCAGTTTCACGAAGCCCTCCTGCGCCCCCAGGATGGCGGCCTTGCCGAGCGGCGGAAGCGGGAAGCGCCCGACACGCACCTTGTGGCCGCGCTGGCGCGCCGCCTGCTCGGTCAACCCGATGCTGGCGACCTCCGGATCGCTGAAGGTGCAGTTGGGCACCCGGTCATAGTTGATCGGCTCCGGCTGGCGCCCGGCGATCGCCTCGGCCGCGATCATCCCCTCGTGCGAGGCGACGTGCGCGTAGGCGGGCGTCGAGACGAGGTCGCCGATGGCGTAGACCCACGGCTCACCGGTGCGCAGGCGCGAGTCGACCTTGACGAATCCGCGCTCGATCTCCACTTTCGTGCCTTCGAGCCCGAGAGCCTCGGTGAGCGGCTTGCGTCCGACCGCCACCAGGAGGACCTCGGCCTTGAGCGTCTCCGCGCCCCCCTTGTCGGAGCGCACCTGGACCTCGACGCCCCGGTCGACCACCTTCACCCCTTCGACTTTTGTGGCCACGCGGACCGCCACATCCCGTTTGCGGAACGCCTTCAGCATCTCCGCCGAGACCTCCTCGTCCTCCAGCGGGAGCACCCGGGGCAACATCTCGACCAGGGTCACGCCGCTGCCGAAGCGGCTGTAGATCGAGGCGAATTCGACGCCGACCGCCCCCGCCCCCAGGATGATGAGCGTCTTGGGCACAAACTCCAGCCCCAGCGCCTCGTTGCTGGTGATCACGCGCGTGCCGTCCACCTTGAGCCCGGGGAGCAGCTTGGGGACCGAGCCGGTCGCCAGGATGACGTTGCGCGTCGTGACGATCTGAGGATCCCCCGGCCCCGTCGCCACCTCGACCCGGCCGGCTCCCTTCAGGCGGCCGTGGCCATGGAGGACCGTCACCTCGTTCTTCTTCATGAGGTAGTCGATCCCCCTCGCCAGGCGGCGCACCACGTCGGCCTTGAACTTGTGGGCGCCGGCGAGATCGAGCCTGACCTCCCCCGTCTTGACCCCGAAGCGCCCGGCGTCACGCGCCGACTCCAGGATCTCGGCGCTGTGCAGAAGCGACTTGGTCGGGATGCAGCCGATGTGCAGGCAGGTGCCGCCGAGCGCGGGTGATTTCTCGACCAGCAGGGTCTTGAGGCCGACCTGCGCGGCGCGTATCGCCGCCACGTAGCCGCCCGGGCCGGAACCGATGATCGTGAGATCGAAGCTTCTCTGGGGCTCGGCCACCTGCTTCCTCCCCCGGCGCGTCTCTCGCCGCGCCGCTGGATTCTCCCTCGAACCGGATCGGCGTGGGCGCCGTGTGGTCTGGGATCCGGCGGGCTGCCTTGAAGAGGGCTGAATTATAGCAAATCCCTCCGGGGCGACACTCCGTGTCAGCCGGCCGCCGCCTCCAGGAAGCGGCCGATGTCGTCCGGTGTGTTGTAGATGTGCGGCGAGACGCGGACCAGGTTCTTCCTGAGGCTGACGACGATGCCGCGGGCCCGCAGCCGGCGGTAGATCGTGCGCGTGTCATCGAGCGTCGGCCCGGCGAGCGCCAGGATGCCCGAGCGCCGGGCCGGCGTGAGGTCGGAGACGACACGCAGCCGGGTCCTCTCGACGCCGAGCACCGCCTGGTCGAGGAGGCGACGCACGTGCGCCTCGACGGTCGGGACCTTGACCCGGTTCACGAACTCGATCGAGGCCGCCAGGGCGCTCAGGTTGAGGAACGACGCGGTCTCGTGGCTGTCGAAGCGCCGCGCCCCATCCTTGAACTTGAGCGCCGTGTAGTCGGAGGAGCGGTTCATCCTGTCGGCCCCCTCGACCCCCTGCCAGTTGATGTCGGCGACCCGCAGGCGCTCGAGGATGCGCGGGCTGACGTAGACGAACCCGCTGCCGTAGGGACCCAGGAGCCACTTGTAGCCGCTCACGGCGAGGACGTCGATGGCGTGATCGGCGACGCGGAAGTCGAGTGCGCCGATCCCCTGCGCCCCGTCGACGACCAGGAAGGAGCCGTGCTCACGGCAGGCCTCCCCGAGAGCCTGCATGTCGATGCGGTAGCCGGTGGCGAAGGCGACGAGGCTGATCGCGACGACCCGCGTCTTCGGTCCCATGGCCGCGGCGAGAGTCGCCGCGTCGATGCCGCGGTCCGTGGCCGGCTGGACCATGCGGACGGACATGCCGTCCGCCCGCAGTCCGAGCCACGGGCAGACGTTGGCGGGGAACTCCCCTTCCACCAGCAGGATCTCGTCACCGCGCCGAAGCGGCAGGCCGCGGGCCGCGAGATTGATCCCGTGCGAGGCGCCCGTCCCGACCGCCACGTTGGCCGGGTTGCAGCCAATCAGACGGGCCACCGCCGCCCGCACGCGGTCCGGGACCTCCTCGAACAGCCCCTCGGTGATCTCCTCGGGATGCTCCTTCAGCCGGAGCGCCCGCCGGACCTCCTCGGCGGTCTCCTTCGGGAACGGTCCCTGCGCGGCACAGTCCAGGTACGCCTTGCCGCCGAAGTCGGAGAAATGGCTCCTGAACAGCGTCACCTCTTCGGCCACCGTGCTCTCCCCCGCGCCGCCGCGGCGCGCCCTTGGCGCCCGTCATGATACACCGCGCCGACCCCCGGCACGGTCGCGCGCCGCCTTCCGGTATAATCGCCGCGTGACCCGCGGCCTGCCTGCCGAACGATGCGCTCCATGACGAGGTCTCTCACGCGACACCGCCCCGAGAGCTTCCTGTCGCCCTCTCCCGAGGTGGCGATCACCAACGCCTTCGCGCGCCCCTTCGACAACGTGGTGGCGACGGCGCGCACCTGTTACTCCGGCAGCGGGATCGTCCGCGACGCGCAGGTGCTTGGAGATCCGCAGGCGCCGCCCGAGGCGCTCGAGGAGCGGCGGCGGCGCCGCGATGCCCTGGCGCGGGATCTTTACCAGGCGGGGCATCACACGACGCTGCAGCACGCCCATTTCCAGTTCGCCCTGAGCAACGTCAGCCGGCAGTTTCTCTGGTCCTTCCTGCACAGCCCCCCCTTCTACAACTCGGAGCAGGTGAGCCAGCGCTACGTCACCGTCAAGGAAGGGAACTACGCCGTCCCGCCCCTCGAGGGAGAGGCCCTGGCCATCTACCAGAAAACCGTGACGCGCCAGCAGTCCGCCTACGAGACTCTCTGCCGCCTGCTGATCGCTCCGGCCGCGGCCGCCTACTACGCCAGGTTCCCCGCCCGCCGGGCCTACGCGGCGAAATACGACAAGGAGGTCCGCAAGAAGGCGCAGGAGGTGGCGCGCTATGTCCTGCCGGTCGCCACCTTCGCCTATCTCTACCACACGGTGAGTGGCCTGACTCTCCTGCGCTAC
Organism: Candidatus Polarisedimenticolia bacterium; assembly: GCA_035762745.1. Lineage (GTDB taxonomy): Bacteria > Acidobacteriota > Polarisedimenticolia > Gp22-AA2 > Gp22-AA2 > DASTNM01. The sequence continues at coordinate 5,534 of DASTNM010000103.1, read as the reverse complement.
CATCGCATCTGCCAGGAGTTCGACGCGCCGCTCGAGCAGCGGATCGTCGTCGGCCGGATGGTGCAGGAGCTCCTGAAGCTCGACCCGGCCTACGCCGCCATCCTCGAGGAGCCGATTCCGCCCGAGGAGATGGTCGAGTACGCCGCGGTGCTCCGGGCGGCCTCGGCGGACGACACCGAGCGGCGCGCCTTCCGACGGGAGTTCGACTCCGGGCTCGAGGACCGGGTCTCCCTCCTGGTCGATCATCCCCTCCACAACGAGGAGACCCTGGCCCGCGCCGTGCGCGAGGTGCTGGGCCTGGGTCGGGCGCGTCTGTCGGACGACGAGGCGATCGACCTCGTCCTCGACCCGGCCCGCAACCACTACCTCGGCGAGGCGCTCAACCTGACGAGCCTCAGCAAGCTGTCACGCTCCATGGTCCATTGCCATTACACCTTCCGCAAGCGGATGAGCCACGCGGGCGACTCGCAGAACCAGAGGCACCGCATGACCCCGGCCTCCCGGCCGATCCTCGAGACCCACCTCACCTCCGATCCCGACTATGTGACACCGGCGCTCGTCCGGCAGGATGGGCCGGCCGGCGTGATCTACGACGAAGCGATGCGTCACGCCTGGGATGGGATGAGCCGCTTGCGGGCGCTCGGCGTGCCGGATGAGTTCGCCCTCTACCTGCTGCCGAACGCGGTCGCCATCCGCTTCACCGAATCGGCGAACCTGCTCGACCTGCACCACAAGCACGCGATGCGCTTGTGCTACAACGCCCAGGAGGAGATCTGGCGTGCCTCGCTCGACGAGGCGCTGCAGATCCGCGCCGTCAATCCGCGCATCGGCCGCTACCTTCTCCCTCCCTGCAACCTGCGCCAGATGGCCGGTATCAGGCCGATCTGCCCCGAGGGGACGCGCTACTGCGGCGAGCGCGTCTGGACCTACCGGCTCGAAGACTACCGCCGGGTCATTTGATCGCCTTCGCAGGATGACCATGCTCTCGTCCCAGGATGATCCACCCGCCGGCGTCGCCCTCGAGATCCTCCCCGGCCAGGTGAGCGGCCGTCTGTCGTTCGCCGCCCTCTTCGGAAATTCTCGTCCGGTCGAGATCGAGGTCGGGATCGGCAAGGGGCGTTTCCTGCTGCGGCAGGCAGAGCTCCGCCCCGAGGTGAACTTCCTCGGGCTGGAGTGGTCGCTCAAGCATCTGAGGGTGGCCAAGGAGAGGGCCGCGCGGCAGGGGCTCACGAATGTGAGGCTCTACCGCGCCGACGCCCGGCACGTGATCGCCGAGCTGATCCCCGACGCCTCGGTGGCCCGGCTGCACGTCTACTGCCCCGACCCCTGGCCCAAGAAGAGACACCACAAGCGTCGCTTCTTCACGCCCGAGACCGCCCCGCACCTGGAGCGGATCCTGGTCCCGGGCGGTTACCTCGACCTGTCGACGGACGTCCTGGAGTACTTCGAGGAGATGCGGCAGGTCCTGGGGCGGCACACGACGCTGGAGGCCGCAGCGGATCCGCTTTTCCCTCTGGGAACCGGTGAAGGGAACACCAACTACGAGGTCAAGTATCTCAGGGTCGGGCGGGAGATCCACCGGGCCAGTTACATCCGCCCCGCGGCATCCTGATGAGCCGGGCGTGCTGCGCCGCCGTCAGCCGATCTCGACGATGATCTCGCCCGCCTCGATCCGGATCGGGTAGCGACGCACGGAGACATCCGGGTCAATCGGCGAGATGCCCGTCTTGAGATCGAACGTCCAGCCATGCCAGGGACAGGAGATGACACCCGTCTCCTCGAGGTAACCCTCCCCCAAAGGCCCTCCCTGGTGCGGGCACGTGTTGTCGAGGGCGTAGAAGGCCCCTCCCATGTTGAAGATCGCCACGACGTGCTCGTTGATCTGCACCACCTTGCTGCCCCCCGGCGGGATCTCCTCCGCCCGGCCGCAGCGCGCCGTGATCGGCATCGCGCCCCCTTCAGGGAATGAGGTACTCTTCCAGATTGGTGCTGCCGTAGGCGCAGCCCGAGGTCTGCCTGATCCGGTGAGCCACCAGCGCGAGGGCCCGCCGCACCCCGGTGGTCTTCTCGGGATCGGTCAGCGGCTCCAGGCGGACCGTGAGCCCCCCGTCCCTGGGCGATAGCTGGATGAAGAATTTCTGGGTGTGCCCGTGATCGACGACCAGGGTCTCGATCAGCGCGGCGCGACCCGCGCTTTCGCGGTAGAAACGCTCCACCTTGACCAGGAGATCCCCCTCCCGGACCACGAACGGCTCGAAGCGGGCCTGGCACTGTTCGAGGCTGACCGGACCTTCGAGCACGACGTGGGGCACGGTGGACCTCCGCGCGGACGGCTCAGACCAGCTCGGCGCGGACGAACCCGAGCACCTCGTCGGCGTGCGCCTTGACCTTGACGCGGGGAAAGACACCGCGGATGGTTCCCTTCTTGTCGATCACGAAGGTGGTCCGGTGGATGCCGAGGAACTCACGCCCCATGAACTTCTTCATGCCAAAGACACCGTAGGCCTTCGACAGGGAGGCGTCGGGATCGCTCAGGAGCGGGAACGGCAGCCGGTGCCGCGTGCTGAAGCCGTCGTGAGATTCGCGGCTGTCCCGGCTGACGCCCAGGATGACGGTGTCGTGCTTCTCGAAGTGCCTCGAGGCGTCGCGGAAGTCGCAGGCCTCCACGGTGCACCCCGGTGTGTTGTCCTTGGGATAGAAGTAGAGCACCACGTTCTTGCGGCCGAGAAAATCCTTCAAGGCCACCTCTCGACCTCCGCTCCCGGCGAGGCGGAACGCGGGCGCCTTCGCTCCGACCCGGAGTGTGCCGTCCTTGCCCATCGAGCCCCTCCTGGCGCCTCGCCGCACACGGCGCGCGCCCGACGCTCCTCGGGATCTGTTGCGAGGCCGCGATTGTAGCACAGGCGCTCAGCGCGCCGGCGGCGGCGCGGGAGGCAGCATGCGCTCGATATGGGCCGCCTGGCGCAGCGCCTCGACGTAGGCCTTGATCCGCGCCTCGCGCTCCCGCCCCGTGAGCCGGGCGCGAATCTTCTCCTGCGCCTCCTCGAACGGAATCGGGCCGGCCTCGCGCTTCTCGGTCACCTTGAGGATGTGGAACCCGGCCCGCGTCTCGACCACGTCACTCGTCTGCCCGACCTTCAGCGAGAAGGCGGCCCGCTTGAGCGGCGGAGGCGCCGGGCTGGAGGGGGTCAGGAAGCCGCTGTCGCCGGCGCGCGCAGCCTCCGGACCCTCGGAGTGCCGGCGGGCAAGCGTGGCGAAGTCCTGCCCGCCGCGCACCTCCTTCAGGATCGCTTCGATCCGCTGGCGGGCCGCCGCCCGCCTTGCCGGCGAGGCGTCCGAGGCGACCCTCACCAGGATCTGGCTGACCCTGACCGCTTCGGGCCGCGTCATCTCGGTGGGGTTCTGGTCGTAATAGCGGTGCAGATCCTCGTCGGTGACCTTCAGGCCCGCCACCACCTCCCGATCGACGAACTTTGTGACCAGCAACGAGCGGCGCACCTGGTCGCGAAACTCCGCCTCCGACACCCCATACTGCGCCAGGAGAGCCGGGAAGTCCTCCGGCTTGGCGACGCCTCCCCTCAGCCGCGCCAGGTCGGCGTCGACCTCCGTCTCCTTGACCTCCAGGCGGCTGTTGGCCGCCTTCTGACCGAGCAGCTCGCTGTCGATCAGCCTCTCCAGCACCTTCTCGCGCGTCTCCCGGAGCTGCTCCAGCCCTGCTGCCGAGGCCCTCCGGCCGGAGAACTGCATCTGGACCGCCAGCTCGAAGTCGCGCCTCAGGATCGGCTTGCCGTTCACCCGCGCCACCACCTCCGTCGCCGCCGGCGCGGGGCTCTTCGCCACCCGCCCCGTGGCCGCGTCGACCCGGACCGGTGTCAAGGCGGCCGCGAGGGCGAGAAGCGCGGCCCCGACGTGAAGAGCCGCTGGACTGGGTCCCCTGTCGAGCTGATCGGGCATGCGCTTCCTCCGGATGGCGGCCGATTCGGTGCCGCACCCGCGGCTCAGGATCCGGCCGCGAGCTCCTGTTCGTATCTCTTGTAGGTGTTGACGCTGATGATCGCCGCGAGCTTCTCGGCGATCTCCTTGAAAATCAGCGCCGGGCCTGACTTGGGATCGTGGATGACGGGGGGAAGGCCGTCGTCGCCCCCCTGCCGCACGCGGATGTCGAGGGGCACCTCGCCCAGCAGGGTGGTCCCGAAGCCCTCGGCCACCCTGCGCCCCCCGCCGTGGCTGAAGATCTCGGCGCGCTCGCCGCAATGCGGGCAGTTGAAGTACGACATGTTCTCGACCACTCCGAGGATCGGCACGTTGACCTGCCGGAACATCGCCGCCGCCTTGCGCACGTCCGACAGGGCGACATCCTGCGGTGTCGTCACGAGGACCGCGCCTGTCAACGGGATGATCTGGGACAGGGTGAGCTGGACGTCGCCGGTCCCCGGGGGCATGTCGATGAACAGGTAGTCGAGCCGGCCCCAGGCCACATCACCCAGGAACTGTTTCATGGCGCCGTGCAGCATCGGGCCGCGCCAGACGACCGGCTGGTCCTCCTTGAGAAAAAAGGCCATCGACATCAGTTTGAGCCCGCTCGCGGGGACCGGCAGAATCTTCTTTCCCTCCATCTCGGGCTTCGTCTTGACTCCCATCATCTGTACCAGGTTGGGGCCATACACGTCGGCGTCCATCAGGCCCACGGAGGCCCCGGCGCGCGCGAAGGAGAGGGCGAGGTTGACGGCGACGGTCGATTTGCCGACGCCTCCCTTGCCGGATCCGACCGCCACGGTATTGGCCACCTCCGGGATCAGGTCGCCTTGCGGCTCGATGCTCTTACGCACCTTCGCGCCCATCCTGAGGTCGACTGACTCGACACCGGGAAGCGCCATGAGGGCGGTGCGGACGTCCTTCTCGATCTGGGCCTTGAGCGGGCAGCCGGGGGTGGTCAGGTTCACCGTGAAGGAGACCTTTCCGCCGTCGACCACCAGTCCTTCGATCATTCCGAGGGTCACGACGTCGACATGCAGCTCCGGATCCTTCACCGTCCGCAGCGCCTCGAGCACCTTCTGGGGATCGATCGGAGATGCGGACACGTTCAGGCCTCGCGCTTGGTCCGGCCGCCGGGTCTCGCCCCGGGCCCGGCGGGACCCGCCAGCGCCGCGCCGCTCGTGCGGCTCCAGGGCTCGGCCAGCCCCGTCAGATCGGCGGGCACGTCCCCGACGCCGAGGAGGAGCACGGAGAATCTCTCGCCCATCCTGTCCGGCAGGACCAACTCCTTGATCGCCTCCGTGTTCCGCAGGCGCCGCAGCGATGCGCCCGGCGCCAGGGGGCGTCCGAGCTCGTCTTGAAGCCGGGGATCGGGGAGGAGATCGAGGACTCCGAGGGCCAGCAGGAAGCGCGCCTGCGTGGTCAGGCCGAGGGTCCGACCGCCGGCGCTCTCCGCGGCCCTCTTGAGGGCGGTGAAATCGACATGGGCCGTGAGATCCTGCTCCCCCGGTCGCAGCAGGAACTCCTCGTGCGTGCGGTGGCGGTGGTACGCGAGGAGG
>DASTNM010000102.1:0-8231 GCA_035762745.1 Candidatus Polarisedimenticolia bacterium | reverse complement strand
GTCGGGTGTGACGGTCGCCGGCCGGGGAGTGGCGGGTGCGGCGGCCGGGGTGGAGGACGTCGTCGGCGCGCCACTGGTTGCCCGTGCCGCGGGCGTGGGCGCCGCGGGCGCGGGGGCCGCCGACGTGGTGATGGCAGGCGGCGGGAGGTTGGCGCTGTCCGGGGAGGTCTCGAGAATCCCCGCAATCGCCAGCCCGAACAGGGCGCGCAGGGTCGTTTCCTCGCCCACCGGGCTGACCATGCAGATCTCGTGCAGCGTCGCCCGGCCGTCGACGCGCGACATCGTGTACCCCTCGGCCGGGTTGAGGGGGATCGCCTGATACCCCTCGGGAGGCCGGGGCGTGAAGCGGATCGGAGCGTCGGTCGGGCCGAGCCGGCGACGGATCCAGCCGAGATCGGTCACCGACCGCGCCCACTCCAGGAGCGCCTCCGCCGTGCTGAGACCGCTGTCGAGCTGCTCGCGGAACGGCAGCGACCCGGACTGGAACTCGAACTCCCCCTGTTGCAGAGCGGCGGCCCCGGCCAGCACCAGCCTGATGTGGGCCTCGGTCAGGTCGGCGAGCAGCTGCCGGGTCATCAGACCGAGCCGCACCAGGGTCGTCCCCAGAAGCTCCTGCGCCCCTTTGGCGCCGGCCGCCTGGCGGATCTTGTCGTCGGTGAGCCCCCCCTTGTCCTTGAACAGGGCGGTCATGCTCTCCGCCGGCAGGTTGCTGGCGGCGAAGCGGATCATCGCGCCGGCGTCGATGAAGAGCTGGCGCACCACCTCGCCGCTCTGCAGGCGCAGAATCCCGGAGGCCTGGCGACGCTGTACTTCGCCCAGCACGTCGAAAGGCGATCGCTGGGCAAGAGTTCCCTTCATCCAGAAGGCTCCTTGTGCTGTAACTTGCGGCTCGAAAGGGATTATTTCAAGTATTTCCGCGCCAACGCCTGGCCCCAGGCCTCGCGCAGCTCTTTGAGGGAGTAGTGGGTGACCTGCTCGAAGGCGGCCTCCTGGCTCGCCCCGGACGCCATGGCCGCGAGGATGTCGACCAGGTGGGGGAATCCCTCGCGCTCGACCAGAAACTCGACGAATGACAGAGCGGACGGGTAGGAGAAGCTCTCGCCCCAGCCAGCCTGCCCCTTGAGGGCGTCGTACTCGCGTGCCAGCGACACCCCGGTGGCGGCGGGGGTCTCCCGCCCCTCGATCTGCTGCGCCAGCCCTTCATGCAGCCAGCGCGGGCAGGTGCCGCCGCTCTTGCCGGCGATGAAGGCGTGCGCCAGCTCGTGCACCAGGACGCGGCGCGCTTCCGGATTGAGCTGCTGCAGCCCGCCGATCGGCACCCGGATCTTGCCGTCGAACAGCCCGCCGACGTTCGACTCCGCCAGCGTCGCCGCGTAGAACTCGCGGCTCGGGTAGAGGATCACGACGATCGCCTGCGCAGGGTAGAAGTCGAAGCGGTTCACCAGGTCGGTGAAGCGGGCCTCGAGGTAGGAGACGATCTCGCCACCCAGGTCGGGACCGGCCCGCTCGCCGTCGTACTTCAGTGTGAAGTGCGCCGCCTCGGAGAGGCGGTAGTCCCCGTCGATCGTGTGCTCGCGCCGCAGCTTGTCGAGGCGCGCCTTCACCAGGGGGTCCGGGCTGAGCGCGTACGACTTCTCCCAGGCGGCGAGGGCGTCCTCCGGGCGCTCCTGGTTGCTGTAGACGTCGCCGAGGAGGGCGAGAAGCGCCGGCTCGTTGGGGTGGTCGAGAATCGCCTTCTCGAGCGTGGCACGCGCGTAGATGTCCTCCCCCCGCGAGACGTGGGTCGCGGCCAGCCCGAGCTGGGCCCGGACATCGTGGGCGTCGTACCCGAGCGCCTGGCGGAAGCGCGCCAGCGCCTCGTCGTAGTCGCGTCCCTTGTAGGCCTGCGTCCCGAGCAGGTCGAGCAAGGCGACGACCTGGCGGGTGTTCTCGGCGCGTGTGAGGGGGAAGTCGCGGATGCGGCGATCGAGCACCTCGATGCGCTGCAGGATATCCTCCCGGCTTGAGGGGGCCGGCCTGGCGGCGGTGGCGCCGCCCGCCCCGGCTCCGCCGGATCCGGCCGTTGACTCGGTGCCGGCGGCCGGGGGAGTCTCGGGTCCGGCGGCGGCGTCCCGCTCGATCCGCTCGACCTGGGCGCGCGGCACGACGATCGTTCCGCCGCGCTGCTTGATCACCAGGTCGTCTCCCTTCTCCTCGATCGTTTCGGCCACGATGCTGGCGCCGTTCTTCAGGTGGACGACGTCGGCCGCGGCCGGGGTCACGGCGATGACGCACAGGACGAGCCCCAGGGCCGGAAGCGCCGATGCGCCGGGAGGGCCGAAGGAGGGGTGTCTCAACATGGCACCCTTAATGATGGGGGCCGTCCCCGGGATCTTCAAGCCGGGGCGTGACGTCGGTGGTCACCCGGGAGGGCGCAGGCGCGCCATCGAGATGACAATCGGCTTGATCCCGGAGGTGAGTGCCCCTGGGAGATCGGCCGCGGCGGCCGCGGCGGCCTCCTTGCTCTCGTAGCTTCCCCACAAGGTGCGATAGCAGTCACGCCCCTTGAGGGAGTAGGGGACGAAGTAAAGCGAGCCGCGCTCGCCCGACTGGGCGCGTGCGGTTTTCAAGGAATCGACTTCGCAGGCGATCATCAGCTGCAGCGTGAAGCGCCCCTCGCCTTCGGAAGCCGCCAGCTCGCCGAAGATCTGCGCCGCCCGGGGCGCATCACCCGCGTCGAAGGCCCGCAGCCCCGCCGCGTAGCGTGACGCTTCGTGAAATGGCGAGACCGATCCGTGCGGCGGGGGACCCGGGCGCGCCCTGGGGGGCGGCTCCGGCTTGCCCGTGACGGGCGGCGGAGCGGGTTGTGAGGCGCCGGGTGGTGGAGAGGCGACCAACGGAGCGGAGACCGTTGGGGCGGCGACCGGAGCGGGCTGCTGGCCGACGGTCGGCTCCGGCCCCTGGGCGAGCGGCGGCGCCGGAGCGCTCTGCGGCTCGGCACTCGGAGTCTCGGACGGCCGCGCCGATGCGTTGTCCTCGGTCGGCTCGGCGGCCGCCGCCGTCTCCGGCGCCTCGACCGGCGACGAGCCGGCGGTCGGGACGGACGCGAGGGCCGGCATCGAGGGTGAGGTGCTCCGGCTCGCGCCGCGCCGCAGGTAGAGATAGAGGAAGGAAGCGGCGAGCACGAACGCGACGCCGCCGGACAGGGCGAGCAGGCGAACCAGATGGCGGCGGCGATGCGAACCGGTCGAAACCGTCCCGTCGAAGGTCATCTCGATCGGGCCGACGTGCACCCGCTCCCCGGTTTTCGAATCGATCTCCCACCGCGGCTCGTCCCCCGGCTGGAACGCGAACGGCGGCAGATCGTCCTTCGCGATGGGAGGAGGCTCGGACGACTCCTCGATCGGTGTGACACCGACTGTTCCGGCCGGCTCGGCCGCCGCCTCGTCACCGATCGGCAGGACCGAGGGGGGAGGGCTGGTCTGCACCGCGGCGAACGGTTCCCCCTCCTCGGGGGCCGGGGCGGGGTCGAACGGCCGCGCGCTCTCGGCGGCGGCCAGGGGGATGCCTCCCTCCTCCCCGCCATAGGCCGATATCGGGCCGAGCCCGGTCTCCATCCCGGTCTCGGCGACGGTCTCCGGCGGTTCCTCGGACTCGATCGGGATGGCGCGGCCCGATCGGACGGGCGCCTCGACCCGGGGGGTCTCCTCGAGGCGCTCCACCATACCGAGAAGCTCGATCGCCAGGACCACCTTGCTGACTGTGAAGTCGTCGAGAGAGGTGCGGCCGCTGAGGTCGCGCAGGGTCAGAAGGCCGTCGACCGTGCGCGCGATCCGATCAATCTCGACATCGAGCTTGAGGGTGTTGAGACCAGGCAGAAGGTCGCTCGTGGGCCGGTAGACCGACTCCATCGATCCCATCTCGCGCACGATCGTCTGGCGGTCCCGGGACAGCAACAGGGAATCGAAGATCAGCCGCTTGGTGGCCAGGCCCAGCGAAGTCACCTCGCGCGGCAGCGCCCCCGGCTCGACCTGGTAATGGCCGCTCGACAGGCTGAAGCAGGAGCCGAGGATCTCACGCACCTGCTGGCGCGCCCCCTGCAGCAGCTCGGCCGGCGTCAGGAAGCCCATCTCGATCAGCATCTTGCCGAGCGAGCCGCCCGGCGGCACGCGCGACTTCGCCATGTCCAGCTGCGCCTGGGTCAGCCGCTCGGCCTGAATCAGGAGGCTGGCGAGCCGGTCCGACTCGGCGTTGCTGGCCGCCGAGGCGATCTCGCCATGCTTGAAGTAGACGACCTTGGTGGTCGGACCGAGGCTGACGCGCACCGCTCCCTCGAACCCGTCGCGGTGCAGCCTGGCGATGAGTCGGGGGAAGTAGATCTCCGCGATCGATCCCTGGAGTGGGAGGTCCTCCAACGGTTCTCCTCGAAGCCGCCCCATCATAGGAGGCGGCCCGGAGGCTGTCAAGAAATCGCCCGGGGACGCGCGGATCAGCCGAAGCTCGAGATCTGCCCGGCCTGCACGAAGACGTAGCGCAGCAGGAAGCCGCCGATCAGGACGAGCAGGCCGGCGGCGATCTCGACCGTGCGATGGGGGCGGAAGGATCGGCCGCGCGCCAGGACCGGAACGAGCTCGACGACCTCGGTGGCGAGCGGCACGAGCAGCCCGAGAAGGACGACCCCGATCCAGAACAGTCCCGTGAACGGCCCGCCCAGGATCATCAGCAGCGACTCGCGGGCGCTCCTGGTGGAGAGCTCGCCGTGCAGGATGTAGGGAACGATGATCAGCAGCTCGAGGAGGATGAAGATGACGTCGGCGGAGACCAGGAGCCGGCGCCCCTCGTCCGCCTCCGCTCCGCGCTCGAAGGCCGGCACGAGGATCATCAGCAGGGCGGAGGCGGTCGACAGCGCCGAGAAAAGGAAGAGCTGCGCCACCATCGGCGTGTTCCAGAAGGGACGTGCCGGCACCGCCCCGAGCAGAACGCCGGTGTAAATCCCGACGCCGAGGCCGATCGGCAGGCCGGCCGCCGCCAGCAGGTTCTTCCAGACCTCGATCCGCGCCGGGTTCCAGAGACGCAGGCGCTCGGGAAGGAACAGATCGAGGTACGCCAGGCTCACCAGGGTGAAGAGGGTCAGGAGCCAGGTGCCGACCCACATCGGGGACTGCGGCTCGAAGGCGAAGAACAGCTTCCAGAAGTGCAGCGGGCGGCCCAGGTCGAAGACCAGGAGCGCCGATCCAAGGAGGACGGGGAACGGGGCCACGAAGGCGCCGAGTCGCGCCAGTACGGTATAGCGCTCCTGGCGTCCGAAGTAGGTGGCCAGTCCCGAGATCACCATGGCGCCGGCGCTGAGGCCGCCCAGCATCAGGTAGGTCACGACCAGAAGGCCCCAGTTCCGCTCCATGACCGCTCTCCTCAGGACAGGTAGAACACGTTCGGACGTGTCCCGGCCTCTTCCTTGCGCCCCTCGACACGGTTGCGCGCGATGGCGCGGGCGACCTCGCTGTCGGGGTCGTCGGCGTCGCCGAAGATCCGCGCCCTGGTCGGGCAGGTGACGACGCAGGCCGGTTCCTGCCCCTGGTCGAGACGGTGCCGGCAGAAGGTGCACTTGTCGACCGTCCCGGATTCCTCGTGGAAGTAGCGGGCTCCGTAGGGACAGGCTTCGATGCAGTAGCGGCAGCCGATGCAATCGGCCGCGTTGACCAGGACGATGCCGTCCGGGTCGATGAAGGAGGCGCCCGTGGGGCAGACGCGCACGCAGGGGGGGTTCTCGCACTGCATGCACTGGCCCGGCTCCATCTGCACCGAGACGAACGGGAAGCGCCCCTTCTCGACCTCCGTCACCCAGTTGCGATGGCTGCCGATCGGGACGCTGTTCTCGGCCTTGCAGGCCACGACGCAGGCCTGGCAGTTGAGACAGGCCCGATCGTCGATGACCATCGCGTAGCGACGCGCCCTCTCGACCGGCGCTGTCCGCACGCGGCCCTCGTGGCTCATCTCAGGCTTTCTCCACCGTCACGAACGTCTCGTGCAATGCGGCGTTGCCGCTGAGGCGATCCTCGTGCGGCTCGATCAGGTCCTGGTCGCTGGCCCCGCGTCCGGCCACCTGGCGCAAGGCGGGCGAGCGGTGCCCGAAGCCGTGCGGGATATGGACGCAGTCGGGCCGGATGCGGTCGGTGACATGGGCGCGGATGCGGACGCTGCCGATCGAGCTGCGGACGACGACCCAGTCCCCCCCGGCGATCCGCCGGCGCTCTGCTTCCTCACGGTTGATCCAGAGCCGGTTCTCCGGACAGATTTCGTGCAGCCATTCGTTGTTCTGCAGGGCGGCGTGGGTGAACCAGGCCTGCTTGCCGGGGATCAGCCGGAACCGGCCGTCGGCCGGGCGGGAAGGCGCGACGTAGCGCGGCAGCGGATCGAGGCCGCGCCGGCGCAACCGCTCGCTGGCCAGCTCGATTTTCCCGCTCGGGGTGCGGAAGCGGAACTCGGGTGTGAGCGTCGAGCCGAAGGGACGCGTCCTCTGATCGGTCCACATCCCGGTGGCGTTGAAGTCTTCCGGGTGCAGGCCGAGGGGCCCGAGCTGCGCGGCGATGAACCGGTCGATGTCGTAATCGAAGAACTGCTTCAGGTCGAGGCGCCCGGCCAGCCCCTGCATGATCTGCAGGCAGGTGCGGGTGTTGAACTGCGGCGGCACCACCTGACGGCGCCAGGCCACGAAGGGATAGGGTGTGTTGAAAGACTCCACCGGGTCGGTGCGTTCCAGGTAGGTCGACTCCGGCAGGATGACGTCGGCCAGCCAGGCGCTGTCGGTCGGCATGATGTCGATCACCACGACCAGGTCCATCTTGCGGAACATCGCCTCGGTGCGGCGCCGATCCGGGAGGGCGTGCATCGGGTTCTGCTTGTAGATGAGCCAGGCGCGGAGCGGGTACGGATCATCGGCCAGGACGTGATCGCGGAGGTCGAGGTAGGCGCCGTCGTCGCTGCGGGAGAGCGGATGCGCCTCCTCGATCCCGTCGCAGCGGGAGGCCTCGGGGTAGGGCGGCTCCGGCAGCTCGACACCTCCGAGGGTGATCGACTCCTTCGGGACGACCCCGCCAGGCCGGTCCCAGTTTCCGACCAGGGCGTTGGCGATCGCCATGGCCTGCCGCATCTCCGTGTCATTGGTGTACCAGGAGGATCGGCGGCCGCGGTAGATCACCGCCCGCGGCGCGTAGTAGGCGAACTCGCGGGCGATCGATCGGATCCGATCGGCGGGGATGTCGGTCTCCCCGGCGGCCCACTCCGGGGTGAACGGCCGCACGTGGGACGCCAGATCCTCGAAGCCGTGCGTGTACGACTCGACGAAGGGCCTGTCGTAGAGGCCCTCAACGATCAGCACGTTGATGAGCGCCAGGTAGAAGGCGAGATCGGTCCCCGGCCGGATCGGAAGCCATTCGTCGGCCTTGGAGGCGGTGACGGTGAAACGCGGATCGAGGTAGACGAGCCTGGCCTTCTTGGTGCGGAGCACCGACATGAGATCGATCGAGTCGGGGGTGATGAACGACTCGAGACGGTTGGCGCCGCTCATGATGATGTAGCGGCAGTTCTCGATGTCGAACTCGGGAACGGTGCCGTAGGTGATGAAGAAGCCCAGGTTCGAGGAGGCCAGGCAGAGGCTCGGGTGCCGGCAGACGTTCGGTGATCCGAAGGCCTGAGCGAACGTCTTGAAGAAGCGCTCCTGGAACCCTTCGCTCGAGGAGAAGAGCACCCCCTGCGGCCCGTGCGCCTCGCGGACCTCCTTCAACCGGGTCGCGACCAGGTCGAGCGCTTCGTCCCAGGAGGCCTTTCTCCACTGCCCCGAGCCGCGCTCGCCGACCCTGATCAACGGATGCTTGAGACGGTCCGGGTCGTGGACCACCTTGATCCCGGCGTTCCCTTTGGCGCACAGCATGGCGCGGGATTTCGGGAAGTAGGGGTTGGGATCGAGCTTGACGACGCGCCCGTCGACGACCCGGGCGCGCAGGCCGCACTTGTTGACGCAGTTGTCGCAGATGCTGAACAGATCGGCCGGGTTGGCGCGCCCCGCGACCAGCGCCGAAGGCGCCCGCGACGGGGAGTACTGCAGGAAGCGCCGCACCCGGTCGCAGCCGGCCGTGGCGCTTCCCGCGACCACCAGGCCGGCCGCGCCCAGGAACCTCCTGCGGCTCAGGGTCACAGCGCTCACGTCAGAACCTCACGGTCATCGCGGCGCGGACGTTCAACACGTCCTTGTA
>DASTNM010000101.1:0-2937 GCA_035762745.1 Candidatus Polarisedimenticolia bacterium | reverse complement strand
TGCCACGGGCGTCCCGTGGGCGGTGAACGACCCGTTCAACTACTGGACGAGCGGCGGCAACAACCTGGTCTCGTGGGCGACGGCACACGACACCCAGCAGCTCGAGGATCCGTGGCTCAGGTTCGTGGCCGGGGGGCCGATCACCAGCGCCCCCAACACCAACCCGCAGCCCTGGCCCTTCGCGGGGCTGCCGGGGGACGAGCAGCGGGACCACTCGAATCTCTTCCAGAACACCGTCATCAACTGCCCCACCTTCTCCTATTCGCTCTGGAAGTCGATCGCCCAGAGCGGCAACAAGAACAACTACTACTACGCCTACGACTCGGGGAGCACCAATTTCAGGCTCGACGGCACCGGTCCGTTGCAGAGCTTCCAGCAGGCGACCGACGGCAAGTCGGGCGTCTTCTTCTTCGACACGGACGACGGCACGCAGCCGCGCGGCCTGTACACCGACACCTCCCCGACCACCAACCTGACCCCGGCCATCAACATCGCCGCCAACAGCGGCTGGCAGGGGGTCTCCGGGTTCGTCTTCCTCAACGCCAAGCAGTTCGCCACCACGGGCGCCGGCACCCTGGGCGGCCTGCAGTGGATCGTGCCGCCCGGCGAGCCGGGGGACAGCAGCACGAATTACGTCAATCTTCGCTACCCCTCGGGGGCCGGGACGGTCCTGACCGATCCGGTCACCATCTCCCAGACTACGACGCGGTTCCAGAACATCCAGACCTATCCGCCGAACGGGGAATGGTACTGCACCGACGCCCTGAACGGCGTCTGCGGCGCGGGCGCGGTCACCAACGGCGCGCCGCGCAAGGACGACTACGGCGCCCCGTTCCAGGACACGGTGGTGCTGAACGGCGTGCTCTACATCAGCGGCGTCTTTTCGGTACAGGGGAACGCCAACTACTACGGCTCCCTGGTGGCCCAGCAGGGGGTGCTGGACGGAGCCGGGACCCCGGGCTTCTACTTCGACGAGCGGTTGATCAAGAACGCCTGGCCTCCGAAGGGGCTCAACATCCCGCGGGTGATCGTCACCGCCTGGCAGACCGACCTGTAATCGATCCCACCCGGACCGACCGCCCGGCTTGACCCTTCACCTGATGGGCCCTACATTTCCGTCACAGGTGATTCACCCGGAGGGTCTGGCGTGATCGCGTGTCCCGGACGATTGTCGAACAGCGCCACACGCGGCCTCCCTGGAGGGGCCGGAGCGTTGCGTCCGCTCATCCCGGCCCTCGTCCTGACCCTTCTGCCTCTCTGTACGGCCGGTGCCGCACCCCAGTCACAGGAGAGCCCTCCCCCGGCAACCGGGGATCAGGGGAAGCCGGAGGAGAAAGAGAAGAAGCCGGCGGCGAAGCCGACGCCGCCGAAACCGACACCCCCGGCGAAAGCCGCTCCGGCCGTGAAAAGCGCCCCCGCCCCCAGGCCGGCTCCCGAGGCCCCGCTCCAATTCACCGACGACGACCTGAAGGGCTTCCATCAATCGGCGCCGCCCGCGGCGGAAGAGGAGACGGAGGAGGGCACCGCGATGCCGGACAGATCCGGCGCCGCCGCGGCACCGGGGCCGGACGGAAAACCGCCGGCCGGGGCGAAGGGGACCGGAAAGAGCGCCATCCCAAAGGGATCCCCCTCTCCGACTCCCGCCGCCCCCCCCGAGGACCTGCTCCGCAAGCTCAAGGAGAGGGACGAGACGGAGGCGATGCGCAAGGGGCAGGTCCAGGCGCTGCGCGACAAGATCGCCCAGTTGCAGTCGCGCCTCGACTACCTGCAGGCGAAGAAGGCCGCCGTCCTGAACCCCCTCAGTATCATGCCGAAAGGTCAGAACGAAGAGGACCAGAAAGACGCCTCCCTCAAGCCGGTCGACCTCCTCGCCAAGATCGACGAGGAGATCAAGACGCTCACCACCGACCTGGAGGAGACGAAAGGGAACCTCGTCCGGGTCGAGACGCGCTTCGCCTCCGAGGCGGGAACGCGGTGAAGGGGGCCGATCGGATCCTGGTGGTCGAGGACAAGGAGAGCCTGCGCGCCGTCCTGCGCCAGACGCTCGAGGCCGAAGGGTTCGGGGTCGAGGAGGCGCCCGACGGCCGGGCGGCTCTGGAGAAGATCCGCCGCGACCGCTTCGCCATGGTCGTGACCGACTTGAGGTTGCCGCGGGCCGACGGGCACGAGGTGCTGAAGGCGGCGGTCGTGGCCGATCCGGAGATGCCGGTGATCTTGATGACCGCCTACGGCACGATCCGCGACGCCGTCAGCGCCATGAAGGAAGGGGCCTACGACTACCTGGAGAAACCGGTCGACAACGACCACCTCCTGGCGCTGATCCGCCGGGCCCTCGAGCACCGAAGCCTGAAACGCGAGAACCTCCTCCTGAAGGAACGCTTCGCGGCGGACCTCGAATCCCCCGCGATCCTCGGGGAGAGCGAGGCGCTCCAGCGCGCCCTCGACCAGGTCCGGCGGGTGGCGCCGACCGACGCCACGGTCCTCCTGGAAGGGGAGAGCGGCTCGGGAAAGGAGCTCTTCGCGCGCGCCGTGCACCACCAGAGCGGCCGCAAGGCGCAGTCGTTCTTCGCCATCAACTGCGCCGCCATTCCGGAGGGGCTCCTCGAGAGCGAGCTGTTCGGCTACGAGAAGGGGGCGTTCACGGGCGCTTCCGGGAGCAAGCGCGGCAAGTTCGAGATCGCCGACCGGGGGACCCTGTTCCTCGACGAGATCGGCGACCTGTCGCAGGCGCTGCAGGGAAAAGTGCTGAGGGTCATCGAGCAGAAGTCGTTCGAGCGCGTCGGCGGCACCCAGACTCGCACCGTCGACATTCGCCTGGTCGCCGCCACCAACAAGGACCTCAAGGCGCTGGTCGCATCCGGGGCGTTCCGCCAGGACTTGTTCTTCCGGCTGTCGGTGTTCCCGATCGCCGTGCCGCCTTTGCGGGACCGGCGTGAC
>DASTNM010000100.1:0-5244 GCA_035762745.1 Candidatus Polarisedimenticolia bacterium | reverse complement strand
CATTGGCTCCGGCCATGCTGCCGGCGCGGCACGGCGGCGCACCGCCCGCCGGCGGCGGGGCGCAGCAGGCGCCCGCCACCGGATCCGGGGCGCGCCCCGCCCCGGCTGCGGTCCGACGCGCGCCGCTCAGCGACCCGCGCGCCCGCCCATCCGCCGCCGGCCTCGGGTCATGGGAAGAGGCGATCGGCGGATCGTGGCTCAACCGAATCGGGGTCTCGCTCCTGGTGATCGGCATCGCCTTCGCCCTCGGCTACTCGCTCACCATCCTCGGCCCGGCCGGCAAGGCGGCGCTGGCCGCCGCCGTGTCGCTCGCGATGATCGTCGGCGGCGTCTTCCTGGAGCGCCGCGAGACGTACCGCTTCTACGGGCGGGGGTTGCTCGCCGGCGGCTGGGCGGCGCTGTATGCCACCGCCTACGCGGTGCACGAGCTCGAGGCGACGCGGATCGTGGAGGACCCGCGGGCCGGGTTCGCGATTCTGCTCCTGGTCGGCGTCGGCATGATCCTGCACTCGCTGCGCTACGCGAACCAGGGGCTGACGGCGCTCGCCTACGCCCTGGCGTACGCCGCGATCGTCCTGCACAGCATCAGCGCCTACACGCTCGTGGCGGCGACGCTGCTCGGGCTCGGGACGGTGCTCCACCTGCTGCGCCGCGCCTGGTACGGCGTCGCCTTCGGCGGCATCGCCGCGACCTATGGCAGCCTCCTCCTCTGGTACATGCGCCAGCCGGCCATGACCCCCGAGACCCTGCGCTACGGCCTCGGCGCGCTGGCGGTCAACTGGGTCGTCTTCCTTTTGGCCGACTTCGCGCCGGAACCTTCCGACGAGAACACGCGTCAGAACGCCCGGGCCGTCGCCCTGCTCAACGCGGTGGCCGCCTCCGCCCTTTCGTACTACGCCTGGACGCGGCTCCTCCCGGGCGGCGGCTGGGAGCCGCTGGCCGCCTTCGGGTTCGCCTACGCCTTCACCTCGAGCGGCCTGCGGCTCCTCGGCCGCCGCGCCGTGCAGCCGGTGCACTCGCTGATCGCCGCGCTGCTCCTCGCCCTGGCGGCGCCGCGCCGCTTCGAGACCCTGGCGGGCGCCACCTGGTTCTGGCTGGCGGAGGCGGAGACGCTGGTCGTCATCGGGGTGGCGATCAAGGACCGCTTCCACCGCATGCTCGGCTGCATCCTGTTCCTCGTGCCGCTGGCCGCGATCGTCTCGGATCAGATCGGAGCGCGCCTGCGGCAGCCGGACGGACTGTGGGACCGGCCGCGGTTCCTCCTGAGCGCCGCCGCCTGTCTCTGCTTCTACTTCACCTTCGCCCGACTCAAGGCGTTCGCCTCCTCGGACGAGGCGGGGTTGTTCGAGGAGTCGATCCGCCGCGTCTTCTCGTACGGCGCCTTCGGAGTGGTCCTTCTGGCGCTCTGGGTGCAGCTCCCCGCCGTCTACGTCGCCCCGGCCGCCGCCGTCCTGATGCTCGTGCTGTTCGAGATCGCCGCGGCGCTCTCGGTCGAGGACCTGCGCGTGCAGTCGTACCTGGCGGCCGTGTACGCCGCCCTCACCGCCCTGGCGCTCTCGGCGCCGTCGACGGCGAGGCTCGCCGGCACGCAGGCCCGGGCCCCGGCCCTGCTCCTGGTGGCGCTCGTGTCGTTCATCGTCTTCATGCGCCAGCGACGGCCGCCGGCGATCTTCGCCGACATGGACGCGGCTCTCCGGCCGCTCTTCTCGTGGGCCGGCATGTCGCTCGTGGCGCTGGTCGTCTGGCTGGTGGCGCGGCCGGCCGTGGTCGGGCCGGCCTGGATGGCCATGGGGCTGCTCCTGGCCGAGGCCGGCATTGCGCTCGGCGAGCGACACCTGCGAAGACCCGGGTATGTCGCGGTCGTGGCGGCTCTGGTCTCCCTGGCCATGTCGAACCTGACCGCCACCGATCGGGTCGGCGGCTGGTCGATCCGCGTGCTCACGGTGACGCCGGCGATCCTGGCGACCTATTACCTCTGGTGGAGATTGCGCGCCTATCCCGAGGCGCCCGCGGGCCGGCGAGGCGACGACCATGACGAGGCGTTCGGCCGGGCGCTCTCGTACCTGGGCGCCGCGCTCGTCGGCCTCTTCGTACGCTTCCAGTTCGGACTCGACGGCGCGGCCCTGCGCTGGTCGCTCGCCATGGTGGCGCTGTTCGTGGCCGGCTACCTGCTGCGCGACGCCGACTTCCGCCTGCAGGCGTACGGCCTGGCCGCCGCGGTCTTCGTCCGCGCCGTCGGCTTCGACTTCCGCTTCGCCAACCCGATTCTGGGGATCGACGGCCCGGCGGTCATCGTCAACGTCGGCGTCCTCTGCTTCGGCGCCGCCGGGGCCTTGATCCGCGTGCGCCGGGCGGCGACCGGGGGGGCGCGGCCGCCGGATCGCCGGCCGCTCGAGCTGGAGGCGCGGCTGGAGGCGCACGGTGACGACCTGACCTGGCTGGCGGCGGTCGCCCTGGCGGCGATCTACCTCTACCGGACGCACTCCGGCTTCATGCTGATCGTCGCCTGGGCCATCGAAGGGCTGTGCGTGACCGCGGCCGGGTTCGCTCTCAAGACCCGCTCGTTGCGGCTGGCCGGCCTCGGCCTCCTGGGAATCGGTTTGGTGATGACCCTGTACCGCACCTTCACGACCTTCGATACCCTGGGGCGGATCGTGTCGTTCCTGGTGCTGGGGCTGGTCCTGCTCCTGATTTCCTTCGCCTACACCCGCTACCGCGGCTCTTTGCGCAAGGCGCCGTGAAGGGGGCCGGGCGCTTTGCGTTCCTGGCGCTGATCCTCGCGGCCCTGGGCGCCGGCGCCTGGCTCGCCACGCGCGGCACCGCCCCCGACCGCCGCGATCTCGATGCCTTCGTGACGGTCGGCGGCGACGTGGTGCGCGACGCGCTGCACCCGGCCATCGATCTGACCCGCATGAGCCCCGCCCAGGAGACCGGGCTGGGCGCCGAGATCGACGCGCAGATCCGCTCCGGGATGGCGGTCGGCGCCGATCCGGCGACCGAGGCTTACCTGGAAGGTGTCCTCGACCTGGTCGCCGCCCATGTCGATCGCCCCGGTCTCTCCTACCGCATCGCCGTGGTGCGAACCGTCGAGATCAACGCCTTCGCCGTGGCGGGGGGCCGGATCTACATCACCGATGGCATGCTGAAGACCGTGCGGAGCGAGGCGGAGCTGGCGGCGGTGCTCGGCCACGAGGTGAGCCACGTCGACCTGCGCCACTGCGTCGAAAGGTTGCAGCTCGAGCGCGCGGCGCGCCGAATCGATCCGGGCCTCGCCGCGCTGGCGCGGCTCGGCTACGAAATCGCGCTTCTCGGCTTCTCGGAGGAGCAGGAGCTGGCGGCCGACGCGCGGGGGGCGTTGTTCGCGGCGCAGGCCTCCTACGATCCCTGGTCGCTCAACGAGATGTTCTTGCGCCTCCCGCCCGCGGTGCCCCGCCGCCCGACGCGCAACCCGCTGGAGGAGGTGGCGCTGGCGATCCCCGAAGCGCTGCGGCGCTACGTCGAGACGCATCCCCCGGTCGACCAGCGGATCGAGACGGTGCGCCGCGCCTTGGTGGCGCGCCCCGATCTCTGGCTGGGTGCGCGACGCTACGTCGGTCGCGCCAATTTCGCCGCGCGCCGCACACTGGCGGACGACCCACGCGAGTCGGAATGGCAGGTGCGCCGGCAGCCCCCGCCCTGAACGCGTTTCAGGCCCCTTCCTTGGCCACATCCTCGACCCAGGAGAGGGCCGCCATCATCGACGGGAAACCGATCGTCGTCGTCCCCAGCAGGACGACGTGTCGGCATTCGTCCAGCGTCGCCCCCGCCTCCAGCGATCGCCGGGTGTGCGAGTGCACGCCCCCCTCCAGCCCTGCCCCGACCGCCAGCGCCAGCTTGACGAGGGCGCGCGTCCTCGCGTCGAGCGGGCCGGCCTTCTGGCACTCCTCTCCGAGCGCCTCGTAGGCGTCGATGACCTTGGGGTATTTCTTGCGCTGTTCCTTGTACCAGCCGGGAATCCTGGACATGGCCACCTCCGTCGCGGCCGATTATAGGCCGTTCGCCTTCCGGAGTCCCCCGCACCACCATGATCCTACCGAACGGTCGGTTGGCGGACGGGCGCCGACCGGGGCGCGTCAGTCTTCGGATGAGTGGGATTTAGAGGGTAGGGACTTCGTGTCCTGCGGTTTCGCCGTACTGCTCGCTGCCGTCTTCTGAGTTTCCCGGTCGGCGCTGTTGATGCCTCCTGCGCGGCGCCACGATCAGGCGCCGATTTCGGAACGGCCCGGATCGACCTCGTTCAGGACCACGATCGGCACGGACCGTTCGCCGTTCTGCACCAGACTCACGTTCCCGGACGTGCCGGCGGTCGAGGCGCCCTGGGCGCGCGCCTCGGAGCGGGTCTCGGGCCCGGGGGGGGTCGCCTGCAGCGTGCCGGCCGGCAGGATGTCGGCGGCGCGGCGCAGCAACAGGCCGTACTCGTACCCCTCGATGATGGCGTGCAGCGTCGCGGTGATGATGTTCGGGTCGACGCCCGTCGTGCTCCAGGTCCGCTGGCCATCTCCGGTCTCGACATGCACGCGGGTGCGCGCCGCCGTGCCGTCGTGTCCATCGAGGATCCGGACCTTGAAATCCATCAGATGGAACTCGCTGATCTCCGGGTAGGCGCCGAGCAGTGCGCTGCGCAACGCCTGGTCGAGGGCGTGGGCGGGCCCGACGCCGAGGCTGGCGGCGTGAATCTCCCCCTCCCCGACCTTGACGCGCACCGTCGCCTCCGGCTGGCCGCCGGCCACGACGAACACGCGGTAGTCGACCAGCTCGAAGAATCGCGGCCGCTTGCCCAGCGCCTCGAGGACCAGGAGGGTGAACGACCCTTCGGCGTCCTCGAACTGGTACCCCCTGTACTCGAGAGCCTTGACGCGCTCGACCAGGGCGCGCATCGTCTCCGGCCGGCCCGAGAGGTCGATGCCGATCGCCCGGGCGCGGTGCAGCACGTTGCTCGATCCCATCTGGTCGGAGACCAGGACGCGCGTCGCGTTGCCGACCACGGCCGGATCGATGTGCTCGTAGGCGCGCCGCGAGCGCTCGATGGCGCTGACGTGGATGCCGGCCTTGTGCGTGAAGGCGCTGCGGCCGACGAACGGCTGGTGCGTGTTGAGGATCCGATTGGCGACCTCGCTCACGTAGCGCGCCGTCGCGGTCAGGCGCGGCAGCATTCCCGGCTGCAGGCTGCGCAGCTCCATCTTCAGCTCGAGGTTGGGGATGACC
>DASTNM010000099.1:0-2695 GCA_035762745.1 Candidatus Polarisedimenticolia bacterium | reverse complement strand
GGGAGCACAAATCGTACTGCACTCCCGAGTCGTACAGGGGGGCGACCAACCGCCTGTACCGCAACCGCGGCGACGGCGCCTTCGAGGACGTCACCCGCAAGGCGAAGCTCTTCAACCCGACCGGCAAGTCGCTCGGCGTCGTGACCTTCGACTACGACGGTGACGGCTGGCCCGACCTGGCGGTGGCGAACGACACGCAGCCCAACTACCTGTACCACAACCTCGGCGACGGCACCTTCGAGGAGGTCGGCACGGCCGCCGGAGTCGCCTTCAGCGAGGAAGGCAAGGCGCGCGGCGCCATGGGGATCGACGCCGCCGACTACGACGGCAGCGGCCGCGAGAGTCTGGTGATCGGCAACTTCTCGAATGAGATGCTGGCGCTCTACCACAACGAGGGGCACGGGCTGTTCATCGACGACGCCGCCGCCGCCGGCATCGGCCCGCCGAGCCTCCTGACCCTCGCCTTCGGCTGCTTCTTCTTCGACTACGATCTCGACGGTCGGCTCGACATCTTCGTGGCCAACGGCCACGTCGAGAACGACATCAACCGCGTGCAGCCCTCCGTCACCTACGCGCAGCCGCCGCACCTCTTCCGCGGCATCGGCGGCGGCCGCTTCGAGCCGGCCGAGCAGCGCTCGGGCCAGGCGATGACCCGCCCCCTCGTCGCCCGCGGCGCCGCATACGCCGACTATGACGGAGACGGCGACCTCGACATCGCGCTCAACGTCAACAACGGCCCGGCGGTCCTGCTGCGCAACGACGGCGGCAACGCCGACGCCTGGGTGCGCGTCCTGCTCGTCGGCAAGGGATCCAACCGCGACGCCGTCGGTGCCGTCGCCCGGCTGCGGCGTGGCGGGCCTGCCGGCGCGCCGGCCGCCTCGCGGACCGTCCGGTCCGCCGCCTCGTACGCCTCGCAGAGCGAGATGGTGCTGACCTTCGGGCTCGGGCCGGGCCGCCCCGGCGAAGGATCCTCCGGGGACGCCACCGGCAAGGGACCGCCCGCGACGGTCGACCTGGAGGTCACCTGGCCGAACGGTCGCACCCAGATGTTCACCGGCCTCGCCCCGGGGCGGCTGCACGTTCTCGAAGAGAGTCCGTAACCCGCCGATCGCGCCGCTGCCTCGCGAGCCAGCCACGCATCTCCCGCAGCAGACCCCTCCCCGCCGGCGTGAGGAGTCCGGTGCGCGCCGCCCCTCCCAGGTCACGCAACGCCCTGGCCAGCATCGCCGTCTCGCTCCGGATCTCACGCCGCAGCCAGGCGGAGCCGCGCCTCCGGCCGAGGAGCGGGGCGACGAGGCGCGGTCGGGCACGCGACAGACGCTGGAGGCGCCGCAGAAGCTCGGCGCGGAAGAGGAAGGTGTAGGCACCGTGCAGGATGCCGTGCAGGGGGCGCGGGGAGCGGCGCCAGGGGGAATCGAAGGCCTGCACTTCGTGCGTCGCCGGGCCGGGGACGAGAAGGTCGGCGATCTCCTGGATGTCGTGCAGGCGGTGGTGCGCCGTCTCGTGCAGCAGGTCGTCGGCCAGGTCGACGACCGTCTTGCCGAAGACGTTGATGAACGAGATACCGGGGCGGGAGACCAGGGAATAGCTGACGAGCCGGGACTCGCGGATCGGCGCCACCATCCAGGTGCGCGAGACGATCTCCTGATACCCTTCGGGCCAGGCGAGCCGCACCAATCGGAGCGCGCGCGCCAGGCGATCTCCGAGCCCCGGCACCGGACGGCCGACACGCAGTCGACGCGGGCGGGAGTCGATCGCGGGAGCGAGCAGGATCGAGG
Source organism: Candidatus Polarisedimenticolia bacterium (assembly GCA_035762745.1). Taxonomy (GTDB): domain Bacteria; phylum Acidobacteriota; class Polarisedimenticolia; order Gp22-AA2; family Gp22-AA2; genus DASTNM01. The sequence goes on along the minus strand of DASTNM010000099.1, from coordinate 917 downwards.
AGCCCGGGATCGTCTCGCGCTGAACCAGGGTGAACGGCCCGCCGCGAGCCCCCGAGGCGGCGCGGCCCCGGACAGGCCGGTTTCCCGGGCGGCGCCCCGGCGCCGTCACGAGTCGGGGCGCCGGGAAACGGAGGCGCGACCCGGCGGCGGGAAAGATCACCTCACCGCTTCCGCGGGAGCGGAGAGTCAAGGTCCCCCCGGTCAGGGTCGCGACGATCGGCTGCCCGGGCGCGGGATCGTCTCCGAATTGAGGTCCGCGCTTCTCCGGGCGGCGGCTCCGCGCCGCGACGATGGCGAGCGGTCCCGCGAACCGAGGCACCGGTCCGGCACCGAGCGGCGCCGCGGCGCCGGGAAGGGTTCCGAGATCGATCCGGTCGGAGGGGCGCCCCTGCTCCGGCTCCTCGCGGCAGGTGAGGCGCACCCGAAGCCGCTCGGACGAGGGGAAGGCCAGGCGCAGCCCGACGAGGAACGCCGCCAGGTCGGCGAGCGCCTCGCGCAGCCGGCGGCGGGCGAAGCGGGAGGCGCGGGCCGGGAGGCCCTCGTCAATCCGGCCGGCGGGAACCAGGGTGACGAGATGCTCCGTGCGGCTGATCCGGTCGAAGAGCCTCTCCAGGGCGCGCTCCCGGGAGAGAGCGGCGCGTGTCCGAATCGGCTCGATCCCGCGGCGCGGCCCCCGGCCGGCCGCGGCGGCCAGCCGGTCCACCTCGACCCAGATCTCCATCTCGCCGAGAAAGCCGCGCAGGTCCGGACCGCACAGGACACGGGTCCGGGTCTCGGCCGGCAGGGCGCGGAGCGACCGCGCGGCCTCCGCGAGGAGGGGGCCGGCCTCGGGAAGGGGGCGGGCCAGAGAGGCCCGGGCCGCGTGCCGGGAGGTCCGGCGAGCGCCGGCAGGCGCGGCGACGCGGCACAGCGCGGCG
>DASTNM010000098.1:0-6187 GCA_035762745.1 Candidatus Polarisedimenticolia bacterium | reverse complement strand
CGCCAGTGCCTTCCGATTGAGCATCACCCCCTCCGGCCGCGCGCGGGAACCCAGGATGATAGGGAGCCGCCGCCACCATGTCAATCACGCGGAATCGGGGAGGCCTCAGAGGGTGCGGCGATGCGTTGACCGGCGCGGGCGCCGGGCGCTAGACTCGAAGCCTCGGACGATCATCGGGAGAGGGAGATGGGCGGGAACGCCGACGTCCTGATCGTGGGAGGCGGGATCATCGGGTTGGCGATCGCGCGCGAGGCGGCGGGCGCCGGCCTGTCGGTGATCCTGCTCGAGAAGGGGACGCCGGGAGGCGAGACCTCGACCGCGGCGGCGGGGATGCTCGGCGCGCAGATCGAATCCGAGGGGCCCGATCCGCTGCTCGATCTCTGCCTGAGAAGCCGGGATCTCTACCCCGCCTTCGCGAGGGAGGTGCAGGCCGAGAGCGGCCTCGACCCGTGCCTTTTGGACGAAGGGACGATCCAGGTGGCGTCCGGAGGGGTCGAGGCGCTCGGCCTCGAGCGCCAGCACGCCTTCCAGCGCTCCCTCGGGCTGCCGGTCGAGCGGCTCGACCGGCAGGATCTCATGAGGTTGGAGCCGGCGCTCGCGCCCGGCTTCGAGGCGGCGCTCTACCTGCCACACGATCGGAGCATCGACAACGCTCTCCTGGTGCGGGCGCTGCGCCTGGCGGCCGGGAAGGCCGGGGCCCGCCTGCACCACGGCGCCGGCGTGCGGCGCCTGCTCGTCGAGCGCGGCCGGATCGTCGGGGTCGAGGCGGACGGCGGTCGCTTCACGGCGGGCGCGGTGGTGATCGCCGCGGGAGCCTGGTCGGGAGAGATCCGCGCCGAAGGAACAGGGTCGATTCCGACCCATCCCGTGCGCGGGCAGATGATCTGCCTCGAACCACCGGGGCGTCCGGTCCGGCACGTCGTCGTCTCGACAGGATGCTACCTGGTGCCGCGGCGGGACGGGCGTCTCCTGGTCGGGAGCACGATGGAGAGGGTCGGCTTCGACTCCCGTGTCACGGCGGGAGGGATCGCCTCACTGGCGTCGGCCGCCGTGACGACGATCCCGGTGCTGCGCGAGGCCCCGTGGCACTCGACCTGGGCGGGGCTGCGTCCGGCGACGAGCGACGATCTGCCGGCGATCGGGGCGGGGCCGGCGCCGGGGCTGTGGTATGCCTGCGGGCACCTGCGCAACGGCATCCTGCTCGCGCCGCTCACGGCGCGGATCGTGGTGCGGCTGTTGCGGGGTGAGGGGGCGGGCGTCGAGATCGGGCCCTTCGACCCGCGGCGCCTCGTGGAGAGGCCCGGGGTCACTTCTCCCTTCGCGCCTTCTTCTCCTGCTGCGCCAGGAAGTCGACTCTGAGCTTCTCGACGATGGCGTCGCGCCGATCGTACAGGCGTTTGTGCCGGCGCGGCTTGACGCGCGCCAGGGCGTACGACGTCACGAGCGGCACCGCGATGGTGCTGTCGGTGTAGACCACGACGGAGTCGGTCAGCCGGTCCGGGTCGACCTTGCCCCAGGAGACCGCCTCGGCCGGCGTGGCTCCCGACAGGCCGCCGGTGTCGGGGCGCGCGTCGGTGATCTGCACGTAGTAGTCATGCCCGCGGTTGCTCAGACCGAGAATCTCCTGGATCTGCGGCTCGGTCTGCAGCACGAAGTTCTTCGGCGACCCGCCGCCGAGCATCAGGATGCCGCTCTTGGCGCTCCCCTGCTTGGCGTGGTAGACGATCCCCGCCGTCTCGTTGACGTCGCGCGACACGTCGATCCTGGGGCCGACGCCGCGCATCGCCAGCTCGGCGACGTTCATGCCGATGGACGAGTCGCCCGGCGAGCTGACGTAGCACGGCACGCCGGCGCGGTAGGCGACGGTGAGAACGCAGGTGTCCTCGACGCCCAGCTCCTTCTCGCGCGCCGCCAGGTACTTGCCGAGCAGGTAGTGCATCTCGGCGGTGCCCATCTCCTTGTTGAAGGCCTTCTCCGACATCACGGCGCGCAGGTAGTTGTCGGTGTCGAGCAGGACGTTGTAATCGAACAGGATGTCGTAGATGCGGATGACACCTTCACGCCGCAGCATGGTGTCATCGATCGCGTGCGTGCCCCGATGCAGAGACATCCCCAGGCCGAAGTGGGTGTCGTGGTACAGGTTCGCGCCCGTGCTGACGATCCAGTCGATGAAGCCGGCCTTGATCATCGGGATGATGCAGGAGCGACCGATACCGGCCGGAGTCAGCGCGCCCGAAAGGCTGACGCCGACGGTCACGTCGTCCTGCAGCATCTTTTCACTGAACAGCCGACAGGCCCGCTGCAGGCGGCCGCCGTTGTAGGCCAGGAACGTTTCGTCGATCAGGCGATCCACCGTCATGGCGCCGCGGATCGGATCCGGGTAGATCCTCTGGCCCGAGAGCAGCTCCTTCTTGTGAGCCATCACGCCTCCCACGGATGGTGTGCCTGGACGCGCCCACGCGCGCGCGATTGGCGCGGATGATAGCACGCGCGATCAACGCGACGCAACGCAAGCGCGGCGCTCCGCCTTGGCTCCGCGCCGCGTTTCAAGCGTCGGGATCCGGGCCCGACGGGTCGCGCGTCCCTCGACAGGCCGAGCCGATCCCGGGGCTCGGCCGCCTGCGGACGGAGTTCGTTCTCCGCCTCGGCCCTCGGTGTTCATCCGTCCCGACCTCGTAGTTGCAGATCAGGAGCTCCGAAATCCTTCCGCGTCCACCCGCCTGGCTGTTGATGGCGCGCGCCGCAAGAACCGTCCTGAAGGAGAACCCGCTGTACAGGCGCCGGACCTCGGGCGTGTCCGAGTTGCTGACGGCGACGTAACACCCTCGTCGGTCGAGGGCCCGGACCGTGCTCGCCAGTCGATCCTGATCCGCCGCCGCGAAGCTGTCCTTGGTGTAGCTCGTGAAGCTCGAGGTCCGGGACAAGGGATGGTACGGCGGATCGAAATAGACGAAATCCCTGGCCCGGGCGCTCTCGACGGCCAGGTCGAACGGGCGGCAGGCGATGTCAATTCCCTGGAGACAGGCGCTGATCGCCAGGAGCGCGCCGCGCTCGTACAGTCTTGGGGGCCGTGCATGACGACCGAAGGGGACGTTGAATCGACCGGCTCGATTCACCCTGTAGAGCCCGTTGTAGCAGGTCTTGTTCAGGTAAATGAACCGGGAAGCGCGCTCGACGGGACTCAGGGTCCGCGGCTCGATCGCCCGAAGCTCGTAGTAATGCTGCGCGTCGCAGATCCTCCTGTCCAGGCTGCTCATGAGGGGGTGCGGGCGGTCGCGAACGACGAGCCAGCAGTTGATCAATTCGTCGTTGAGATCGGAAAGCAGCGCCAGCCGCGGCCGGATCGCCAGAAAGACCGCGCCGCCCCCCAGGAACGGCTCGAAATAGCGGGAGAACGAGGCCGGGAAGTGCGGCAGAAACTGGGGGATCAGTCGGCCTTTGCCCCCGGCCCATTTCAGGAAGGGGGTCAGCCTGGCGGGCGGCGCGGCCTGATCGAGATCGGGGTTCACTGGGGGGGCACTTCGAGCCTCAAGTCGCCCGCGGCTTGTCGAACAGCGTGTGCACCTGTTCCTTCGGAGGGGGCGGCGTCCAGCCGTTGCGGCGCGCGGCGATCACGGCGTCGCGCACGCGCAGGAAGGCGCGGTAGAAGGTCTCCTGCTGCTCGACGCTCATCGGCAGACGGCGGTCGCGCAGGTCGCGGCAGACGTTGAAGCCCTGCTGCAGGAGGTCCGGCTCCTTCTCCGCCGCGGCCGCCCTCTCATAGGTCTCGATCAGGAGGAGGTATGTGCCTACGTCGGCAGGCTCCAGCTCGCGGGCCCAGGAGAGGGCGTTGATCGCCCCGGCCCAGTCGCACTCCGCGAGACAGCGCCGCCCCTCCTCCAGGTAGGCGCTGCCCATCAGGACGAGAACGAGTTCCCGCAGCCGCAGGTCGATTTGGCGTTCGGGTTCTGAAAGACGAAGCCGGTGCCGCTGAGGCCGCTCGTGTAATCGAGAACCGTGCCGTTGAGGAAGAGATAGCTCTTCGTGTCCACGAAGACCCGCACGCCCTGCGTCTCCAGCACCTTGTCGCCGTCGGCCGGATCCTTCTCGAAGTTGAGCCGGTACGACATGCCGGAGCAGCCGCCGCCGGCAACCGCGACGCGCAGCCCGTGGTCCTGCAACCCTTCCTTTTCCATCAGTGACTTGATCTCGCTCGCCGCCTTCTCGGTAATCTGGATCATGGAACCAGTGTCCTCCTTGTGGGGTTCGTGTCGTTCGTCCTGTGGGCCATTTCGTACAGTGGTGAGATCGCTCTCAGCCGCGTGACGGCCGAGACGACGCGCTCGATCACCTCGTCCACCTCCGGCTCGGTGTTGAAGCGACCGAGGCCGAAGCGGATCGAGGTCTGCGCCTCCGCGTCGCTCAGCCCCATCGCCCGCAGGACGTGCGACGGCTCCTTGCGGGCCGAGGTGCAGGCCGACCCGGAGGAGACCGCCACGTCGTCCAGGGCCATCAGGAGCGACTCTCCCTCGACGTACGCGAAGCTGAGGTTGAGGTTGTTGGGGAGCCGCTCGGTCGGATGACCGTTGAGCCGCACCTCCTCGAGGCGGTCGAGGATTCCACGCTGCAGCCGGTCCCTGAGCGCTCCCACTCGGCGCGACTCCTGCGGCATCTCGGCGACCGCGATCTCGAGGGCCCTGCCGAGGCCGACGATCCCGGGAACGTTGAGGGTCCCCGGGCGCAGCCCGCGCTCATGGCCGCCGCCGAAAAGCACCGGCTCCAGGATGACACGCGGGTTCTTGCGCCGCACGTACAGGGCGCCGATCCCCTTGGGGCCATAGAGCTTGTGCCCCGAGAGTGACAGGAGATCGACCCCGAGCTCCTGTACGTCGATGGGCACCTTTCCGGCCGCCTGCGCGGCGTCGGTGTGGAACAGCACCCCTTTCTCCTTGCAGAGGGCGCCGATCGCGGCGATCGGGTGGAGCGTTCCGACCTCGTTGTTGGCGAACATCAGCGACACCAGGAGCGTCCGGTCGGTCAAGGAGCGACGCACGGCGTCGGGATCGACTACGCCCTGCCGGTCCACCGGCAGGATGGTGACCCGCAGGCCACGCTCCGCCAGCCGCGCCAGCGGGTCGAGCACGGCGTTGTGCTCCGTCGCTCCGGTGATGATCTGGTCGCCTCGGGTGCGACCCGCCTCCGCGACGCCGAAGAGTGCGAGATTGTTCGACTCGGTCGCCCCCGAGGTGAAATGGATCTCCTTCGGGTCGGCATGGATCGCTCGCGCCACCCGGATGCGCGCCGCCGTCACCGCCTCCTCGGCGCGCCAGCCGAAGGCGTGCGTGCGGGAAGCGGCGTTGCCGTACTCGGTCGTGAAGAACGGCAGCATCGCCTCCACCACGCGCGGATCGACGCGGGTGGTGGCGTGGTTGTCCATGTAGATCGGCGTCGTCACAAATCCCCCAGGGTCGTGCGCGCCAGGACTTCGGCGATCTTCTTCTGGACCGCCTGGAGCGGCTGGCGCACCGTGCAGTTTTCCTGTTGCGCGCAGGGGCCCCGCGACGCATGCAGGCACTCCGTCAGGGCCACCGGCCCCTCGATCGCTTCGATCACCTCCCCCAGCGTGATCGTCGCGGCAGGGCGTGTGATCTGATAGCCGCCCTTCGTGCCGTGGTGCGAGGCGACTAGGCCCCGCCGCGCCAGGCGTTGCAGGAGCTTGGCCAGAAGCGCCGGCGGGATGCGGTATTCCGCCGCTATCTCACGGGCGCTGCGGTACCCCCCGTCGGGGAGCAGGGCGAGGTACCTGAGCGCCAGGAGCCCGTAGTCGGTCCGTTTAGACAGCCGGATCACCGCCTCGTCCCCTCTGTTTCATATATGCGACCCACAATGTCGTATATTAAGGACACGGGGCAGGGCTGTCAAGCGCCGCCTCGCCGGCGCCCGCCGCCTCGATCGCCTCCCGCGTGTGCCGCCTGGCATGGTAGGAGCTGCGCACCAAAGGCCCGGCCTCCACGTGTCGGAAGCCGAGGGCCAAGGCCCTCTCCTTGAGACTGAGGAACTCCTCCGGGTGCACGTAGCGGGCCACCGGCAGCTGGTCCAGAGTCGGGCGCAGGTACTGGCCGAGGGTCAGGATCTCGACTCCCGTCTCCGCCAGGAGCGCCAGGGTGTCGATCAGCTCCTCCACCCCCTCGCCCAGACCGAGCATCAG
>DASTNM010000097.1:0-3703 GCA_035762745.1 Candidatus Polarisedimenticolia bacterium | reverse complement strand
GCACGTCGCCGCCGTGGGTGACCGAGGGATGATCTCGACGAAGGCCATCGAGGGGTTGAAGGCCGATGGCCTCGCCTGGATCACCGCTCTCAAGAGCGCGCAGATCCGCGAGCTCGTCGATGGCGGCCATCTCCAGCTCGGGCTCTTCGACGAACGGAGCCTCTTCGAGATCGCCCACCCCGACTTCCCGGGTGAGCGGCTGGTCGCGTGCCGGAATCCGGAGCTCGCCAAGCTGCGCGCCGGCAAGCGGCAGTCACTCCTTGAGGCCACCGCCAAGGAACTCGAGAAGGTGAAGGGCATGGTCGAGCACAGGAGGCTGCGCGCACAGGGTGAGATCGGCGTCCGCGTGGGCAGGGTCGTCAACAAGTACAAGGTCGCGAAGCACTTCGCGCTCGACATCAGCGAGGGCAGCTTCACTTACAGCGTTCTCGACGATCAGGTCGCGGCGGAAGCGCAGCTCGACGGCATCTACGTCATCCGCACCAGCATCGCGAAGAAGCACATGACGGCCGAGGACGCGGTCCGCAACTACAAGCTGCTCAGCAACGTCGAGCGTGCCTTCCGCTCCATGAAGACCATCGACCTCAAGGTGAGGCCCATCCACCACCGCCTCGAAGACCGCGTGCGCAGCCACATCTTCCTCTGCATGCTCGCCTACTACGTGGAGTGGCACATGCGTGAGGCCTGGCGTCCGCTGCTCTTCGCCGACGAAGACCAGGCGGCCAAGAAGACCCGCGACCCGGTCGCCCCTGCGAAGCGCTCCGACGAGGCGGCGCTGAAGGCCGCGTCACACGAGCTTCCCGACGGGTCGCCGGTGCACAGCTTCCGCTCGCTCCTGGACACCCTCGCCACGATTGTCCGCAATACTTGCCGCGCGCAGGGCAGCGATGACGACAGCCCCACCTTCGCGGTCGTCACCACGCCCAATGCGACGCAGCGCCGTGCAATCTCTCTGCTGGAGGCAATCGTCCCGTAGACAACAACTCCCCCGCTGACTTCGACCTATAGGATCGATTCAGCGGGGGATTTCGCTCGGCGTGGCGCGGAACTTCGGACTAAGCACGGCCAGGCCAGACAGGCCGCACACACGGCCATCGCGCAGCCTGCGCGCAGCCCACGAGCCAGCAAGGTGGACCCGTTCCGCGGCAAGGTGGCCGAGCTCCTGGAGCGCTATCCGGAGATCACCGCGCAGCGTGTCTTCGAGGAGCTGCGCCAGGCGGGCTTCGACGGCGGCTACACCGCGGTGAAGAAGTTTGTCCGCGCCGTCCGGCCCAAGCCGGCCGCGGCGCCGAGCCTGCCGACCGAGGTCCACGGGCCGGGCGAGATGGCCGAGAGCGACTGGTCCCCCTACACGATCGACTTCACGGAGAGCGGCAGAGACACCATCCAGCTCTTCGCGTACGTCCTCACCTACTCGCGCCGCAAGAGCTACAGCGTCTTCGCCCGCAGCGACCTGCACGCCCTCATGGACGGCCACCTCGCCGCCTTCGCCCGCTTCGAGGGCGCCGCCCAGGCCTGCAAGTACGACGGTCAGAAGGCGGTCGTGCTCGGCTGGGAGGGCCGTCAGCCCATCTACAACCCGCGCTTCCTCGCCTTCGCCACTCACTACGAGTTCAGGCCCGTGGCCTGCCGCCCCGGCCACCCGAACGACAAGCCTCGGGTCGAGCGCGGTTTCTGGGAGTGGGAGAGAAGCTTCCTCAACGGCCGTCGCTTCCGCGACGTCGAGGACCTGCGCCAGCAGCTCGCCGAGTGGGAGCACACCACCTGTGATGCCCGCCGGCACAGGAAGACCCGGCGCTCCAAGCTGGAGATGTTCGCCGAAGAGCGGCCCTTCCTGCGCCCCTTGCCGCTCCACCCCTACGACAGCGCCCGCGTCCTCTACCGCGTCTGCAGCGTTGACGGCTTCGTGGCCGTCGACGGCAACCGCTACGCCGTCCCCTACGACCACATCACCGAGATCCTGCCCGTCCGCGTGACGCAACGTGAGCTCTTCGTCTACGCCGCCGACCTCCGGCTCGTCGCGCGCCACGAGCTCGCCCCGCGCGGCCGAGGCGTGGATGTCGATCCGCAGCTCATCCATCCCCCGTGGAATCGCCGCGGCGCCGACCTCACGCAGGTCGAGCAGACCTTCGCCGACATCGGCGTCGACGGCGCCCGTTTCTTCTCCGGCCTCACCGCCGCGCAGGGGCGCTTCGCCGGCTACCACGCCCGCCAGATCCTCCTCCTCCGCGAGCGCTACGCCACGGCCGACCTCTGCGCCGCGCTCGCCCACGCCCGCTCCTTCGGCGCCTTCGAGCACCAGGCCATCGACCGGATCCTGGCCGCCCGCGCTGCCCCGCGCCGGCTCGCCGAGTACGTCGCCGAGGAGGCCGCGCGCAGGATCGAGGAGCCGTCCGGCGGCGACACCTGCCTGCGCGATCTCGACGAGTACGACAGCCTCCCCCTCGCGCACACCGCGCAGGAGGCTCCATGTCCGGACGCAAGCGACCCCCAGGCCCCAGCGAACTCACCGACCGTCTCCGACAACATCTCGACGTCATCGGACTGACTTACACCCAAGAACACCTCGACGAGCACCTCGCCTGGGCCACCCAGGAGAAGCCCGCGGCGGGCGCGCTCCTCGATCGCGTCCTCGGCGCCGAGGCCGCCTACAAGCTGGAGCGGCGCATCCAGCGCCGCATCGACCAGAGCGGCCTGCCCGAGCGCAAGACCCTGGAGGCCTTCGACTTCCCGTTCCAGCCCAACCTCGACAAGGCCCTGGTCATGGAGATCGCCGGCCTCGACTTCGTCCGCCGCAAGGAGGACCTCGTCGTCACCGGCAAGAGCGGCACCGGCAAGAGCCACATCCTCCAGGCCCTCGGCCTGCGCGGCTGCCAGGCCCAGATGTCCGTCCGCTATTCACGGTGTGTCGACCTGCTCGATGACCTCTACGCCGGCCTCGCCGACTCCACCTACCACCGCCGCCTCAAGCGATGGGCTGCTCCCGACCTTCTGCTCGTGGACGACGTCGGCCTCGGCCAGGTGAAGAAGCGCGACGACGAACCCACCGCCGCTCACACCCTCTACAACCTCATCGAACGTAGGCACGGAAAGACATCCACCGTCTTCAGCTCCAACATCAAGCTCAGCGCCTGGGGCAAGTACCTCGGCGACGCCACCCTCGCCGTCGCCATCCTCGACCGCGTCGTCATGCGCGCCACCCGCATCGACATCGACGGCCCCAGCTACCGCCAGCACGTCGCCCGCACCCGCGCCAAGCAGCGCGGCGCCAAGCTCCCAGACGACGCCGCCGACCTCCACGACGAACGCGACCGGTAGGCCTCCATTTCGCAACCGCTCCCGCGCCCGCCTCCCCGATCAGGACTCGGCGGGGGCGGGCGCCCGCCTGCCTCCGCGCACCTCCTGCCTGGACCACCATCCTGCAGCGCTGGACGGGGACGCTGCCGCCAGCAAGTGGATCTCTGCGAGCGCCGGGAGTGGATCACATCGAGGGCGCCGCCGAAGCGTGGATGGCGCAGCACTCGCACAACGACGCGTGGCTCCCCCGCGCACGCGGGGATGTGCCTTCACGAGAAGGCCGGCCGGCCCGAGGACCGGAGGCTCCCCCGCGCACGCGGGGATGTGCCGTCGACACCGGGATCATGGCGTTTCACCGGGAGGGCTCCCCCGCGCACGCGGGGATGTGCCGTAGTTCTCGGTGGTC
>DASTNM010000096.1:0-3664 GCA_035762745.1 Candidatus Polarisedimenticolia bacterium | reverse complement strand
GGAACGGAGGCCAGCGTGCTCAGGAATCGCGGGTTCAATCTCAAGGACAACCGGGGCTTCAGCCTGATCGAGATGCTGGTCGCCTCGGCGATCTTCGCCATCGCCGCGACGGTCGCCTTCATCCTCTACAGCGCCGCCCAGAAGTCGTACAAGTCGGGCGAGAACTTCACCGACCAGCAGCAGTCGACCCGGGTCGCCTTCGATCGGATGATCTCCGACCTCCGCCTGGCCGGCTTCAATTACAACCCGGACGGCGACAGCACCCGCGTGGACGAGCAGGTCGAAGGGGCCTGGGAGACGGCGGTGACGATCCGCGGCGACTTCGACTTCGAGGATCCGTCGCAGAACACCACCCCCGAGTCGACCCTCGCCGGGGGGAGCTACAACGTCGTCTCGGTCGGCAACGACGAGATCGTCACCTACGTCCTGGCCAAGCCGGGGACGAGCGGCCCGACGGGGCCGGCCACGATCACGCTGAATCTCGATCCCGACAGGCCACGGGCCAAGTCGAACAAGACGGTCATCATCCCGAACGTCGTCCTGGTGCAGAACAACCCCCCTTACACCCTCTACCGGGTCACCCTGGCCGACGTCAACGGCGTCTACCCCGTCTCACCGCAGGCGGCCAGCAACTTCGTCTACGAGCCGGTGGCCGACAACATCAAGAGCATGGTCTTCCAGTACTGGGACGACGCCGGGAACGCTCTCGGTCCCAACCCCGGGACGCCGACCGATCCGAGCGACGACCTCGGAGGCGCCGACGCCAACATCCTCCCCCGCTCGCGCATCCGCCGGATCACGGTCAACCTGGTCGGCATGACTCCGGACGAGGACCTGGACTACACCGACGTCACCGACGCCAGCGCCACGACGCACTATAGAAAGTTCGACCTGAACTCGGACGTCAACCCGGAGAACCTCGGCAAGAGCGGCGTCAAGGACATCGACATCACGCCCCCGCCCGCCCCGACCAACATCAGCCTGGTCCACGGCCACTGCAAGGGGATTCTGGTCAAATGGGACACCCCGTCGGTCACCTCCGGCATCACCGCCTACTCGGTGAAGTTCTGGCCGCAGGCGACCCCGTCGGCGTTCCAGACGCAGGGGTTCACCTACCCGCACCTGGAATTCGGCGTCCAGGACCTGCTCGGCCACGCCTTCGTCTCGTTGCCGAGCCAGGGGGTGACCTACTGCTTCCAGGTGAAGGCGAAGGACGCGGTCGGCAACCAGAGCGGCTGGACCCCGACCACATCCCCCCCCTGTCTCGACACCACGGAGGCCTCGACGCCGGGGGCGCCGCAGAACCTGGTGGCGAGCGGCAACGGGACGATCACCGAGATGGATCGCCTGATCCACCTGACCTGGAGCGAGGTCAAGTCGAACGGTCCGACGCAGGGGGTGGTCACGGGCGACCCGAACCTGATCGGCGCCTACACCGTCCTGCGCGACGGCAACGGCTACAAGCTGTACCGCAGCCTCACGAACGGCTTCACGCCGGCGGTGGGCGATCTGATCGGCAGCCCCGGGAATGGCGTTCTGCAGTATGACGACACCACGATGGCCAACTGCGTCAACTACTACTACAAGCTGACCACCGTCGACACCTGCGGCACCGAGAGCCCCTACAGCAGCCAGGCGCTAGGGCGATCGACGACGACCATCAAGCCTGCCCCGCCGAGCGGCGTTTCGGGGTCGCGCACCGACCACGACCATGCCCAGATCTCCTGGCCGGCGGTCACGACGAACGCCCTGGGTCAGACCTTGTCGATCCTCGAGTACCGCATCTACCGCGTGACCGCCACCAGCGGCCAGTCAGGGAGCGTCACTTTCACCGGGAGCCCGCGCGGCACGATCACCGACGGGAGCACGACCTGGACCGACGACCTCGACAACCCTGCCGACAGCTCGGCGTTGGCGAACGGCCAGTCGCTCTACTACATCGTCAAGGCGGCCGACGCCTGCGGCCTCGTCAGCGACCCGTCGAACGTGGTCGAGGTGAATTGCACGACGAAAGGGGACAGGACCGTCACCCCGGCGGACGGCACCACGAAGGGCCCCGGCGCCACCGACTTCATCCTCAACCTGACCAACACCGGGTCCGACAAGTACTCGCGTGTCCGTGTGGGGCTCGCCGACTCCACGGTGCCCGGGACCGAGCTCTGGTACTCGCAGGTCACGGCTGTGGCGGGGTCGTGGCTGACCTTCCCGCAGACCATCGGCAACTGGACCGTCCCGAGCGCCGACAAGACCTACAACGTCAACTGGCAGATCGAGACCACGGAGGGGTGCATCTTCAGCTGGACCACCTCCCTCCGCATCGTGACGACGCTGTCGTGCCAGCTCACGCTGACCAACGCCGTGTTTGTCACGTCCGGGGGCGACAGGAACGTCCGCTGGAACTGGAACATCAACAACGCCTCCGGGAAGAATCTGAAGCTCACCGGGATCGACATAAGCTGGGGGCCCACCACGACCCAGAAACTGACCGAGATCGACTGGGCCGGCGTTTCGGCCCCCCCGAGCACTCCGTCCCTCGCCTCGCCCGGAGCCTCCACGATGGTGCAGGCGCGCTACAACGTGGCGCTCAGCCGCCCCGATCTGCCGGGGATCAGCTGCGGCACCTGCACCAAGAGCGTCTCACTGTTCTGGGGTGCCTCGATGGTCGGGAACACGCTCACACTCAGGTACTACTTCATCGATCCGGCGACGACCCTGACCGGGACCTGCGACTTCAATGTCCCGTAGGCGCGTCGATCAGAAGAGAACGAGAGGAACGCCGATGAACGATCGACTCAGCACGGACACGAGGCGGGGTGCGCAGGAGGAACGGGGCTCCGCCCTGATCATCGCCGTCCTGATCAGCGTGATCATGAGCCTTCTGGGGATCTCCTACCTGATGATGGCCCAGACCGAGAGCACGATCGCCGAGAACGAGCGCAATTCGGCGCTGTCGCTCTACGTCGCCGAGGCGGGGGCGCGGCTCGTGGTGAACTGGTTCAACGACCCGTCGGCCTCGAGCGGCTACCTGGTGCCGACGGCGGCCCAGGTCGATCGGACCAAGAGGGTCATCGACCAGGACAACGATCCCAACACCGCGCGCGTCGTGGCGACCTCCGGCTACAGCGCCGCCCCGTACTACAAGGACGGCGCCATTACCACCAGCCCGATTTTCGAGCGGCCGTACCGCAACAGCCTGGTCGACCCGTTCCTCGGGATCGAGACCGGCACCGACGGCGACCCGAACAACGCCAGCCGCGGGCCCGACCTGATCGTCAACTCCGACCACCTGGCGACGATCAACGACGCCCTGTTCCTGAACTTTCCAACCAACGATCTGCGTGCCCGGATCTCCCGCATCGAGGTCTATTCACCCCCCCTGGTGACGGTCGGGACCAACCTGACGCGGATGGGGATCGCCACGATCAAGGTGACGGCCGGGGTCTTCATGTACCCGGGGACGGCGAACGAGAAGCAGATCGCCACGCGTGTCGTCAAGGCGGTGGTGAACGAGATCCCGGTCCCGGGGCCGGTCGGACCGCTGCAGTCGTGCAACACCCTCGCTTACAACGGCAACTTCGAGGTCCACTGGGGGATGGGTTCGTCGTCCGCCGGCGCCACCATCCCGGTGGTCAGCATGGATACCCGGGAGGCTACCGGTGTCCCG
>DASTNM010000095.1:0-2020 GCA_035762745.1 Candidatus Polarisedimenticolia bacterium | reverse complement strand
TGGCTCTGACCGTGAGCCCAGCCGTGATCGTGGGCCCGGCCTTCGGCCAGGTCGAGCGATCCTCCACGCCCCGAAATCAGCGTCCGGCGCCGTCCGATGCCGCCGTCGCGGCCCGACAACGCTTCCTCGAGATGTTCGCCCGCGCGTACTTCCCGGGGCGAACCGGCCAACTCCTGATTGTCCCGCGTGAGGGCGACATCATCACGCGCCCCGACCCGAACTACGTCTACATGCACGGGTCACCCTGGCCGTACGACGTCTCGATTCCGTTGATGTTCGTGGGTCCGGCCGTCAAAGCCGGCACCTATTCCCTCCCGGTCGTGCAGCAGGACGTCGCGCCGACGCTCGCGGCCGCTCTCGGCGTGCAGATGCCTCCCACCGCGACCGGCCGCGTATTGCCGGTCCTACGAGCCGGCTTCGCCCCACCGAAAGTGGTCATGCTGCTGGTCCTCGACGGCATGCGTCGGGACTATTTCGATCGCTACGCCGCGTCCATGCCGACGTTCGACGCCCTGCGCCGGCGCAGCGCCTGGTTCTCGCACGCGGAGATCAACTGTCTCCCGACGAATACCGCCGTCGGCCATTCGAACGTCTCGACCGGATCGGATCCCCGGGTGCACGGCATCACGGGCGTCAATCTGTTCGAACGCGTTCACCAGAAGCGACACGACCTGTTCGCGGGCGGGTCGCCGCAGGACCTGATGGCGTTGACGCTGTCGGATGTCTGGCAGCTCACGACCTCAGGCCGCGCGGTCATCCTGGCGCAGGGCAGCATCGATCGGGCGGGGGCCCCGCTGGCGGGGCATGGCGCGTGTCAGGTGAACGGAGCGCCCGTCGCGCTCGCGTTCTACGATCAACAGACCGGCAACTGGAGCAGCGGTCCCGACTGCTTCCGTCTGCCGGCGTACTTGAAGGAACGGAACTCGAGCGCCCTGTGGGCGGGCGAGCGGGAGTGGATGCATCACCGCATCGACTCCACCGTCGATGTGCGCCACTCGGCCCTCTTCCCCGCGTTCGAAGCCGACGCCATGGTCGCGATGATCCAGAACGAGCCCGTGGGGGAGGACAGCATTGCGGATCTCATCCTGCTGAACTACAAGGCCGCGGATTTCGTGGGCCACCGATACGGCCCTGATTCGGAGGAGCTGCGCGCCACGCTGGGGGAGATGGACCGCCACCTGGCGCGAGTGCTCGCCTCGCTCGAGGCAAGAGTGGGGAAGGATTACTTGCTGGCTGTGACCGCGGACCATGGGATGCCGTCGAGTCCACCTTCGCCGGACCGCTGGCATCTGGTGCCGTCGATCGTGGACCTCCTGCACGAAAAGTTCGATCCGGCCGGGAAGCAGCTGATCACGTCCTACGAAGCGGAGAACAGTCAGATCTTCGTGGACGAAGAACGCCTGTCGCACCTGGGTCTGACGTTGCGGGATCTCGCCCGCTTCCTGGAATCGCAGCCGTTCATCTTCGCCGCGTTCACCCAGGACGAGGTGCGGCGCGCCGCGGGCGCGTTGAAGTAGTTCCGCGTCACGGTCGTTCCAGCCGCATGGAGTCGGGCGAAGTAGACGCCCGCGCGCACCTACGTGCTGAGTCCGCTCAGACTGCGGCCGCGAGGTTCTCCCGCAGCACGCGAGGGTGCCGCGCTGCGATCCGCAGCAAGGCCAAAGCCGGGCCCTCAGGGCTCCGGCGGCCCTGTTCCCAGTTGCGCAGTGTATGGACGCTGATACCGAGGGCGTCGGCGAACTGCTGCTGGGTCAGGCCGGTGAAGCGTCGAAGTGCGATGACATCTTCGCCCCCCGCGAGTTGTCCGCGAAGGATACGTTCGCGCTGCTTCCTCGGCATCGCACGGGCGAAATCCCGATCGGTCAACTCACGAATCTCGTCGCTCATGTCCTTCCCTTTCAACTGCTTCAAAGGCCCGGCGCTCCTTCTTGGTCGCCATGCGCGCGCTCATGATCCGCAGGACGTCATCGTCCCGTTCCGTGTAGGCAACTACGATCACCCCTCGCCTGATGGGTCCGAT
>DASTNM010000094.1:0-8891 GCA_035762745.1 Candidatus Polarisedimenticolia bacterium | reverse complement strand
ACCGGTTCGGAACCTGGAGCGACCTGCGGGCGGGCGGCAACTACTGGCTGCGCGAGTCGGCGGGGCCGTCCAGCCGGCCGGTCCCCTGCTCCTGCCCGCCCGGTCCCTGAGGCCGGAGGGCCCCCTGAGGCCCCGGGCCGGGCGGTGGGCCTGGGGGCTCAGAAGGCGTAGGCGATGCCGAGCCCAACGTACTCGATGTTCAGGGTGAAGAACTGCCCGTGCGGTGAGTGGCCGTTGTAATACTCCAGGAGGAGCTGCAGCGAGCGCGCGTCGCCGTAGGGGCTTCGGAACTGCAGCCCTCCCTTGAAGCTCCAGTCGCGGTCCCAGTCGGTCTCGTCCCAGGCCTCCACGTCGACCCCGGCGATGACCCGCGCGGTGCGCCAGTGCCGCGGGTTGCCGCGGAAGTCGACTCCCGCCTGCAGCCGCCGGCGCCCGAGCGGCGTGTCGGAGGCGAAGATGCGCGTCGCGCCGCCGTAGACGCGCAGACCGCGCCGCTCCCTCGATCCGAGCAGCTCCAGCGCCTCGTAGCTCAGGTTGATGCGCGTCACCGGCGGCCCCGGCTGCGGCAAGAGCAGGAACTCGTCGCCGAGGTGGGAGGACTGGTGGAAGACCCGCAGGCGCGCCGACCAGTCGCCGCTGCGGTAGGAGATCGGGAAGCCGACGATGTAGTCGGCGTTCAGCAGGTCCTTCGACCCCGAGTCGAGGTTGAAGATGGCGAAGACGGCGCCGCTGATCCCGACCTGCCAGCCGTCCCCCTCGCGCTTGCGCGGCCAGCGCACCAGGCCGAAGTTCTCGCCGAACCCGACGGAGGCGATGTCGAAGGTCCCGAAGCCGACGCGCGTCCGCTGGTAGGTGGTGTGGAAACGCGGCTGCTTCTGATCGGCGAGCGGCGCCGTGAAGAGATCGCCGATCGGGAAACGCACCGACTTCCGTCCCGCCAGCGGGTGCAGCCAGGCGCGCCAGGTCCGCCAGCGCCCCGGCGCCTGCACCGGCGCCCCGGCCTGCGCCGCCGGAGCGACCTCGATCCGGTTCACCACCCGCACCACGCCGGCGAAGGAGGCGACCGTGGCGACGATCAGGTCGATCTGCTCCGGGCTGTCGGCGGTCCCCGTGAGGATGACGGTGCCGTCGGCCACCTCGACCGTCAGGCGATCCGTCCCGAGGCCGTGGGCGGTCGCAAGCCACGAGGCGACGTAGCCGCGCAGGTAGGCGTCGGCCTCCGCCCCGCTGGGCGCGCCCGCGGTGGCCGGCCCGGCGTCCCCGGCACGCGCGGGCGGGGCCCCGGCGCCCAGCGCGACGGCGAAAAGGATCAGAAGCGGGAGGCGTCGCATCCGAGCGCGTATCCTACCGCGGGATCGGTGCTGCGATGCAGTCACTTTCCGGACTCAGCAGCGCCGATGGAGCCCTGCCACGACAGGCGGTGGCTTGCCGCCCGGTCGACCGGGGATATCCTGGAGCCGAACGTTGACCGCGTCCCGACGCATTGGTTAGAATACCGGCAACTCCTTCGGCAGGATGAGGCTTTTCCTCACCCCGCGAGTCTGAGACATGGATTTCCTGACGGTCGTGTCGACGGCGGGCCGGAACTTCCGGCACGAGATTGGCGTTCAGCCTCTGCGCATCGGGCGATCGTCGGGGAACGACCTCTCTCTCGAAGACTTGAACGTGTCGCGCGTGCACGCCGAGATCGTGCGCCGCCCGGAGGGATATTACGTCCTGGACGCCGGGGGCAAGAACGGCACCTTCGTCAACGACCAGCGCATCTCCGACGCGACCCTGCTGCGCCCGGGGGACCGGATCCGGATCGGCACCACGACGTTGATCTTCAACGGCACGCCGCAGAGCCCGGTCGAGTTCAGCGACCGCCCGCTGCTCGGCGGACCGGAGACCACCGTCCTGCCCGCGGGCGACCTCCGCACGCCGGCGATCGACGGCATCCCGCGCCTCGCGGAGGGGACGCTGCCGCCGGAGAGGCGGCGGAAGGCCGTTGCAGCCGGCGGCGCGGCGGTGGCCACACCGGCGGGCGAGGCGCGCGGCCCGGCGGTCTCCCCCGCCCTGAGCATCATCTACGAGGCGGACCAGGAGCTGGTCTTCCACCGGCCGCTCGGGGAGATCCTCGAGACGATCATGGACCTGGCCCGGCGGGCGGTGCCGTTCGAGCGCGGGCTCCTGATGCTCCTCGAGGGGAACAACCTGGTCCCGCAGGTCGTGCGTGTGCCTCCCGACGAAGCGGGCCGGACGATCTCGATCAGCCGGACGATCACCGACCGGGTCGTCCACAACAAGGAATCGGTGCTCACCTCGGACGCCCTTCTCGACAAGCGTTTCAGCCTCGGCCAGAGCGTCGAGGCGCAGCACATCCGCTCGGTGATGTGCGTGCCACTGTGGAACAACCGTGAGGTGATCGGTCTGATCTACGTCGACAGCCGGCACCGCGCGGGTCTCTTCAACGAGGACACTCTCAGGGTCCTGACCCACCTGGCGAACGTGGCGGCGGTGAAGATCGAGAACGCCCGTCTCTTCGAGCAGGTGGTCGCCAAGGAGAGGATGGAGCAGGAGCTCGAGCGGGCGGCGGAGATCCAGAACCATCTTCTGCCGGCCGATGGGCCGCCGATCCAGGGTTACACGCTGTTCGGGGCGAGCATCCCGTGCCGCGCCGTCGGCGGCGACTACTACGACTACGTCACCCTCCCCGGCGGGCGCTACGGCATCGGCCTCGGCGACGTCGCCGGCAAGGGGCTGCCCGCCGCCCTGCTCATGTGCGGTTTCCAGGCGAGCCTGCGGGCGCTGTCGGAGCTCGACCTGCCGCCCGATGAGACGATGGTGCGGCTCAACCGGCTCCTCTACAGCCGCATCCCCTCGAACCGCTTCATCACCTTCTTCTACGGGGTGCTCGACCCGGCGCGGCACTCCCTGACCTACGTGAACGCCGGGCAGAACCCGCCCCTGCTCCTGCGCTCCGGAGGCCGGGTGACGCGCCTGATCCAGACCGGTCGGCCTCTCGGCCTGTTCGAGACGGCCGCCTACAAGGTCGAAACGGTCACGGTCGATCCGGGGGAGCTTCTGATCTGCTACAGCGACGGCGTGACCGAAGGGCTGAGCCCCTCCGAGGAGGAGTTCGGCGAAGAGCGGCTCGCCGCCATCGTGGCCGCGGGGTGCGGCAGCCCCGCCAGCGACCTGGTGCGGCGGATCACGGTCGAGATCGACGCGCACCACGCCGGGTCCCCCCGGCTGGACGACATCACGCTGGTGGTGCTCAAGCGCGCCGAGTGAGACCCGCCGCGGCCGCGGCGGCTCAGCGCGAAGGCGGCGACAGCTCGATCCAGCGCCCCCGCTCCAGGAGGCCGCGCAGATGCGCCTCGGCCTCTGCGGCCTGCTCCGGCACGGCGCCGATGAGCAGGTGGTGGACGTCCCGCCCCTCGGGATCGTAGACGAAGTAGTTGATCACCACGACCGGCTTGCCGGCCTTGTTGGTCATGGCCTCGATCGACCGGAAGCCCTGGAACGGGGCCGGCAGCGAGCTGTCCTCGGTCACCACCCGGTCGCCGTTCCGGGCCGCGCCCCGGGAGAAATCCTCCCGGAACCCATCGAGAGATTCAAAGGCACCGAGACTGTAAGCGAGGACCGAGACTCTCCAGCCCTCCTCGTGGGTCCACTGCGAGCGCATCGTCGTCTCATCCTTGAACGACGCCCACTGGGCGGCCGACCGGGCCCCGGTCCACTCCTTCCCCACGGCGAAGTCGAGGTCGTGGTCTAAACCCTTCGGCAGGCTGCCGTGCAGCGCCAGGGCGGAGCCGATTGCCAAAACCGAGACCGCGCCACCCGCCATGCCGAGCCTCTTGAAACGGGCGCGCCGCTCCGGCGTCTCGGTCCTTCCCCTGGCCACAAGGGTTCTTCCCAGGTGCACGCTATGGGCCTTGGTCACCAGGAACAGGAAGGCCGCCCCGGCGAGGGCAGGCAGGAGGGCGCTCGCTCCCTTCGCCTCGAGGAGAAGCATGGTCGCCACGATGAACAGGGTGATCTCACCCAGCAGGTTGAGCGTGCCCAGGGCCGGGTGACCGGCGTAGATCAGTCCCGCCCCGGGGAAGGCGACCGACAGCAACGACACGAGGCGGGAGGAGCGGAAGAGGGCCCGGCAGGAGGAGCACTCCTTCGGGTCGCTCCCCAGGGCGACGCCGCAGTCGGGACAATGCTGGACCGGCAGCGTCTCGGCGGCGTTGGTCCCGGTGCCCAGGAGCCGATCCTGGATGCGCGGCAGAAGGAGCTTCAGGAGGCGCCGGTCTCCGCGGAGAGGCAGTCTCCAGCTCTGCTTCCTGCCGCGGGCCGGGGTCAGCGCGAACGAGAAGCCGCCGAAGCCGCGCTTGAGCGTCGCGACGTGCGGCCAGGTGAAGGAGCGCACGCGACCGTCCGGTCTCTTCCCCTTGAAGTCGAGCTGGATCTCGATCAATCGCCGGTCGGTGAAGACCAGCGCCATCTGGAAGAAGGCGTAGGAGAGGGCTCCCAGCCCGGCCGACTGGAAAAAGGTCGGGGTGCGCATGGCGGCGGTGGCGTAGAGGACATTCTCGTCCTGGCCCAGCAGGCGCTTGAGCGTCGGGGCGATCGAGTTCAGCAGGGCCAGCCGCGTCGCCCGCTGCCGGCGCGAGAGGAACTGCTCCTCTCCCCGGAACAGCTCGTGCGGCTCCCCCTGCCCGGGAGAGCGGGAATCGAGCTGGCCGAAGAAGTCGGGATTGATCGACGGGAACGATAACGAATTTGCCATCGCCACGGTCTGCCCTCCTCCCCCCAATCTCGTTTCCGGAGCGCGTCGAGGCAACAAGAAAAAGGGCCTCCGCGACGGCGGAGGCCCTCGAAGGAAGCGGCCCGGGGGGGGGGAGGCGACGCCGCCTCCCGCGTCACTCTTCAGTCATAATCCTCGTCATCGTCGCGGTGATCGTAGCGATCGCGGTCTCCATAACGCCGGTTCGACCAGCGGCCCTGGATGTAGAAACGGCCCCCGCGGTCCCGGATGTAGTGTCCCGGGACCCAGACACGGCAGGGGGGCGGGGCCACCAGGACGGGCGCAGGGGGGTAGTAGACCGGCGCGGGGGCGTAGTAGACCGGAGCGGGCGAGTAGTACGAGGCGTAGCCGAAGATCGGCAGGCCGAAACCGAAAGAAAATGCTGACTGGAAACGGGGGGCGCGGTAGACACCTATAGCGATCGTCCGTGCCACGCGTCGCCCATGTCCTCGATAGGGGGCATAATGATTCGCCAGCGCCGGCTTCGCCAGCGCCAGCCCGAGGACCAGGACCGCCGGAATCACCAGGAACCTCTTCATTTGGGCCTCCTTGGCTCCCGCATCCTCGACGATCCGGCGACGATGCCGGTCTCCTTGGTTGCGGCGCGAGGGAGCGAATTGCAAATCGTCTGCCAATGACCCGCAGGACGGCTCGAACTTCTCCCGCGACCGGAGGGTTCCCGACGCTTGCCGCCGTGCGGCGGGCGGTCGTCGCCTGCGGGCGCTGCCCGCGCCTGCGCGCCCACTGCCTCGAGGTGGCGCGGGAGAAAACGCGGCGCCACCTGAACGAGACCTACTGGGGGAGACCGGTCCCCGGTTTCGGCGATCCGGGCGCGCGGCTTCTGGTGGTCGGGCTGGCGCCGGCGGCGCACGGCGGCAACCGGACCGGGCGGGTCTTCACCGGCGACTCGAGCGGCGACTGGCTGTACGAGGCGCTCCACCGCAATGGCTTCGCGAGCCGGCCGGATTCGACCGGGCGGCACGACGGCCTGCGCCTCCTCGACTGCTACGTGACCGCCGCCGGACGCTGCGCCCCGCCCGCCAACCGCCCGACGCGCCGCGAGCTCGACAACTGCCGTCCGTTTCTCGAGGCGGAGATCGATCTCCTCGGGAGGGCCGAGGTGGTGATCGCCCTCGGACGGATCGCCTGGGAGGGCTGGCTGCGCGCCTCAGGCTGGTGGTCGCGCCTGGCGCCGCGCGATCGCCCTCCCTTCGCGCACGGTGCCGAGGCGAGACTGCCGGACGGGAAGGTGCTGCTCTGCTCCTTCCATCCGAGCCGCCAGAACACCAACACCGGGAAGCTGACGCGGCCGATGTGGCACGCCGTCTTCCGCCGCGCCAGGACCCTTCTGACACGTTAGAGCCGTGAGGACGCCCGTCAGGACGACCAGATCCGCGGTCGCAGCAGAAGGCCGGCGAGAAATCCGGGCTAGGATCAGCCTTTCAGGTGACGTGCGAGAGCCCCGCGCCAGGCGGCGCGGGCCGAGACCACATCCAGATCGAGCACGTTCGCCCCGTTGACGGCGACGACGAGCCCCGCGCCGCCGACCCGGCCGAGCAGGTGGAGCGGGACGCCGGCGCCGCGCGCCACGTGGTCGAGCCGGGCGCGGCTCTCGGGGGGGGCCGAGACGATGACGCGCGTCGGCGCCTCGCCGAACAGGACCGCGTCGAGGCGATCCTTCGTCTCCAGCCGGATGTCGGCGCCGGTGGCGCCGTCCGGCCCGCTGATGCAGCACTCCAGGAGCGCCATCACGAGCCCGCCGTCGGAGCAGTCGTGGGCCGAGACGATGAGCCCCGCGTCGCGGGCCAGTCGCACGGCGGCCTGCAGCGCCTTCTCGCGCGCCAGGTCGACCGGGGCGGGGCGCCCGACCTCACGGCCATGGAGAAGCGCCAGGTACTCGCTGCCGGCCAGGCTTCCCTGCGGCTCGCCGAGCAGGAAGATCAGGTCCGCTTCGTTCTTGAACCACTGCGTCAGAGCCCCCTTCACGTCCTCCAGCAGGCCGACCATGGCGATCGTCGGGGTCGGATAGATCGCCTTCCCCTCCGTCTCGTTGTAGAACGACACGTTGCCGCCGACGATCGGCGCCTCGAGGGCGCGGCAGGCCTCGGCGATGCCGTCGATGGCGCGCTCGAACTGCCACATGATCTCCGGCCGCTCCGGGTTGCCGAAATTCAGGCAGTCGGTGGTGCCGACCGGCAGGGCGCCGGCGCAGGCCAGGTTGCGGGCCGCCTCGGCCACCGCCAGGCGCGCCCCTTCGAACGGATCGAGATAGCAGTGCCGGGCGTTGCAGTCGACCGTCAGGGCGAGCGCCCGGTTGTTCCCCTTGAGACGGATCACGGCCGCGTCGGATCCCGGACGGACGACGGTGTTGGTCCGCACCATGTGCTCGTAGACCTGGTAGATCGACTCGCGGCTGCAGAGGTTCGGGGAGGTCAGCAGAGCCTGGAGCGCCTGGTGGCCGTCGGCCGGCTCCGGGATCGTCTCGACCTGGAGCCTTTCGAGCGCCTCCTGCCAGGCCGGGCGTGCGCTCGGGCGATGGTAGCGCGGCGCGTCGTCGACGCACAGCGCGGCCGGCAGGTCGGAGACCACCTTCCCCTTCGAGGTGATCCGGACCCGGCCGGTCGTCGTCACGCGTCCGATGACCGAGGCATCGAGGTCCCATTTCTCGAACACCTCGCGGACCTTCGTCTCGGTCGCGGGATGCGCCACCAGGAGCATGCGCTCCTGCGACTCCGAGAGCATGATCTCGTACGGCGTCATCCCCTCCTCCCGGAGCGGCACCCGGTCGAGGTCGATCTCCATCCCGGTGCCGCCGCGGGCCGCCATCTCGACCGTCGAGCAGGTCAGCCCCGCCGCCCCCATGTCCTGGATGCCGACTACGAGGCCGGGGCTCTTCATCACCTCGAGGCAGGCCTCGAGCAGCAGCTTCTCGGTGAACGGATCGCCCACCTGCACCGTCGGGCGCTTGCTCTCGGAGGTGGCGTCGAACTCGGAGGAGGCGAGGAGGCTGGCGCCGTGGATGCCGTCGCGCCCGGTCTTCGAGCCGACGTAGATCACCGGGTTCCCCTCGCCCTCGGCGATCCCCTTGTGGATCTTCTCGCGGCGCGTGATCCCGAGGCTGAAGACGTTAACCAGGATGTTGCCGTTGTAGGAGGCGTGGAAGGCGACCTCGCCGCCGACCGTCGGCACGCCGATGCTGTTGCCGTAGCCGGCGATGCCGGCGACGACGCCGCCGACGAGGTAGCGCGTGCGCGGGTGGTCGAGCGCGCCGAAGCGCAGCGAGTTGAGCGAGGCGATCGGCCGCGCCCCCATGGTGAAGATGTCGCGCAGGATCCCTCCGACCCCGGTCGCCGCCCCCTGGTACGGCTCGACGTAGGAGGGATGGTTGTGGCTCTCCATCTTGAAGACGGCGGCGATACCGGCGCCGACGTCGACGATGCCGGCGTTCTCCCCCGGCCCCTGGATGAGCCGCGGCCCCTCGGTCGGCAGGCGCTTCAGGTGGACGCGGCTGCTCTTGTAGGAGCAGTGCTCCGACCACATCACGGCGAGGATGCCGAGCTCGGTGTAGGAAGGAGGGCGCCCCAGGGCGGCGACGGCGAGGTCGTACTCCTCGGCGGTCATGCCGTGCTGCAGCGCCAGATCGCGGCCGACCTCCGGCTCGCGGCTCATCGCGGGGCCGCCCCGGCCTCTCGGCTCATCCCTTGCTGCTCCTGAACAGTTGCGCGTCGCGTTCCGCGCGCGTCTGCTTCTCCACCTTGTCGATGCAGCAGTTCTTGAACTTGCGGCCGCTCAGGCAGGGGCAGTCGTCGTTCCGCCCCGCGCCGGTGTAGTCGACGCGTGGCTTGCCGGAGAGAAGTTTCTTCAGACGCTTGAGCATCAGATGCGGCTCCGGCGCGCCTGCGTCCAGGCGAAGACGATCGACTCGAAGATCCTCCGCCCGTGGGCGTTGCCGAGGACCTCCTCGGCGCAGCGATCCGGGTGCGGCATCAATCCCAGGACATTGCCCCGCTCGTTGCAGACCCCCGCGATGGCGCGCAGCGATCCGTTCGGGTTCGACTCGGCGGTTACCGAGCCTCCGGCGTCGCAGTAGCGGAAGACCACCTGGCGCTTCTCC
>DASTNM010000093.1:0-11639 GCA_035762745.1 Candidatus Polarisedimenticolia bacterium | reverse complement strand
CGGCGAGGAAAAGCTCGGCGGGAGCGACCGGTGGCCGACGGCGGATCGCCCTGGCACAGGTGGAGCCTGTACTGGGCGACCTCGCGGCGAACGTCGACCTGCATTTGCGCTGGGCCCGGCGGGCGCTCCGGGAACGGGCCGATCTGGTCGTCTTCCCCGAGCTGAGCCTCACCGGCTATCTCCTGAAGGACCTGGTCACCGACGTGGCGGTGCGCCTGGCCGACCCTGCGCCGCTCAGGCCCCTCTTCCAGATGAGCCGCAGGATCGCCCTGGCATTCGGTCTGGTGGAGGAGACTGCGGGGCATCGCTATCACAACAGCGCGGTCCTCCTCGAGGCAGGACGTGTCCGTCATGTCCACCGCAAGGTCTACCTGCCGACCTACGGCATGTTCGACGAAGGGCGGTACTTCGCGGCCGGGGACCGGCTCGAGGCCTTCCCAGCCACCCTCGGCCGGCTCGGAATGCTGATCTGCGAGGACCTGTGGCACACGTCGAGCGCGCTGGTGCTGGCGCAGGACGGCGCCGATTACATCCTGGCGCTGTCGAACGGCCCGACCCAGGGCGTCGACGCGCACGCGGGGTTGTCGAACCAGGCCACCTGGAGGGACGTGGTCAAAGTCACCGCCCAGCTGCAGACCGTCTTCGTTGCCTGGGTGAATCGGGTCGGGTTCGAGGACGGGGTCAATTTCGGTGGAGGCTCCTGTGTCGTCGATCCCTTCGGGCGGACGCTGGCCGAGGGGAAACTTCTTGAAGAAGACCTGGTGGTCTGCGACCTGGAGCGCTCCACGCTGCGGCACGCCCGGACCGTCTTCCCTCTCCTGCGCGACGAGCGGCTGCCGGTCCTGTCGCGGGAGATAGGCCGACTCCTGGCCGTCCCCGCCACTGGTCGCGCCGCGAGAAGGCCGTGAAGATCCTATTGGCTTACAAGTGTCACGACCTGGGGAAGATGGAGTTCTATTCGCGCTTCACTCCCCTGGGGCTCGGATCGATCAATGCCCTCCTGCGTCGCGAGGGGTTCGACGCCCGCCTGGCGAACCTGAGTGAATGGTCCTGGACTCGTGTCGCTCGCTTTCTCGTGACCGAGAAGCCCGACCTCTTCGGCGTGTCGGTCTTCACCTTCAACCGCCACGAAGCGATGCGCCTGGCGGGACTGGCTCGCGCCGCCAACCCGCGTTGCCTGGTCGTCGCCGGCGGCCCCCACGCCACCCACATGGCGGGTCACCTCCTGGAGCACTATCCCCAGGTCGACCTGGTGGTGCGGGGCGAGGGGGAGGAGACGATGCTCGAGATTGCCCGTGAGCAGGCCCGGGGGATCTTCGATCGCTCGTGGTCGTCCATCCGCGGCCTCAGCTACCGCGCGAACGGGGCCGTTGTCGACACGCCTGACCGGCCGGTGCTTCCCGACCTGGACCGTCTCCCGCACCCCGCGGCCGACCCGGCGACAATCGGAATCGACCCGGTGTCGCAGTTCGAGTTCGTCATCACCTCGCGCGGCTGCCCGGCCGCCTGCACCTTCTGTTCGTCCCCGGAATTCTGGGGGCGCGCCCTCCGCTTCCGCTCGGCCGAGAACATGCTTGACGAGGTCCGCCTGCTGCGCCAGCGGCATGGGGTGGTGTACGTTTCGGTGCGTGACGACACCTTCACCGTGGGTCGGAAGAGGGTCATCGATTTCTGCCGCGCCCTGATCGAGGCGCGAATCGACCTCCTCTGGGACTGCCAGTCGCGCGTCAACATCGTCGACGAGGAACGCCTCGCCTGGATGCGTCGCGCCGGCTGCACGCACATCCAATACGGTGTCGAGTCGGGATCACCGCGGATGCTGCGCCGGCTCAACAAGGGAATCACGCTCGACGAGGTGCGTGAGGCGGCGCTCGTCACGCGCCGCGTCGGACTCGGCCTCTCGATCTATCTCATCACCGGCATCGACGAGGAGACCGACGAGGACCTCTCTTCGACCCTCCGCCTGATCGAGGAAATCCGGCCGCACGACGGTCTGGTCTCGCCGATGACCGTCTACCCGGGGACCGCCCTGCACGAGGAGGCGAAGCGCCGATGGGGTCTGACGGACGACTTCTGGGTCACCAGTCGCGACGAGGCCTATTACGTGCGGCGCGATCCCTGGACGCGCCGCTCGATTCGCACCCTCGAGGCGGCGCTGCGGCGGGCCGGCAGGCAGGCGGCGTATGGCCCGGATGATTTCTCCCGCCAGCGCGAGTTGGTGGGCGACTGCTACGCTCTGCGCTTATCCGCCGGTGAGTACTCCGAGCGGCGCGGTCGCCTGGCCCGGGCGGAGGCGGAGTACGCCGCGATCCTGCGCGACAACCCCCAGAGCCTCTGGGCCCGCATGCGCCTCGGCGCCCTCTCCACCCGCCGTGGTCGCCACGCCGAGGCGATCGATCACTACCGTGCCGCCTGCGAGGTCGTCCCGAGATTCCACCTCGCCCACGCGCTCCTGGGGTCGGCCCTCCTGACGGCCCGGCGGCGTGAGGAGGCCGGCTCGGCCCTCCGGCGCGCCCTGGCTCTCTGCCCCACCGACCCGATCGCCCGGGATCGAACGCGCCGGCTGGGGATCCTCGCGCGCCAGGACGCCTCCCCCGCCCCCTGAAGGGCTGACTGAGGGCAGGGTTCAAGCGGTGGGCGGCCCGCCGGTCGACCTTTCACTTGCCTGGTTCGCCGGCCGAATCCACGTCGTTGGTGAGCCTTCCGATCCCCTCGATGGCGACGGTCACCTGGTCACCTTGCGCGAGCGGGCCGACCCCTTCGGGGGTGCCGGTGGCGATCAGGTCGCCCGGCTGCAGGGTCATGACGTGGGAGATGTAGCTGATGAGACGGGCCAGGCCGAAGATCATCCGGGAAACGGGGGACGACTGGCGTCTCTGGCCATTGACGAACGTCTCGACCACCAGGTCGTCCGGAGCCAATCCGAGCGCGATGCATGGGCCGAAGGGGCAGAAGGTATCGAACCCCTTGGCGCGGGTGAACTGCACGTCTTTCTGCTGGAGGTCGCGCGCCGTGACATCGTTGACGCAGGTGTACCCCAACACGTAGTCGAGGGCGAGTTCCTCCGACACTCTACTCGCCGTGCGGCCGATCACGACCCCGAGCTCCCCCTCGAAATCGACGCGGGAGCTGGCGGACGGCAGCCGGATCGTCCCGCCTGGCGGCAGGATTGCGGAAGGCGGTTTCAGAAAGAAAAGCGGCGCCTCCGGCGCCGCGTGGTGCAGCTCCGCGATGTGCGCCAGATAG
This sequence comes from Candidatus Polarisedimenticolia bacterium, assembly GCA_035762745.1. GTDB lineage: Bacteria > Acidobacteriota > Polarisedimenticolia > Gp22-AA2 > Gp22-AA2 > DASTNM01. Next base: position 8,393 of record DASTNM010000093.1, on the reverse strand, counting down.
TTGCGCCCGACTCCCACGATTTTCGACGGTGCACAGGGCGCCAGCCACGTGAGCCCCTCGCCGGGACGTCCGGGGCTCTTCGCGGCGCGCGCGGCGGCCGCGCGGACGGTGGTGTGGGGGTCCGCACCCGGCGAATCGTGGCCGAAGGGGTCGATATCGAGCTCGCGAATGATGTCGCCATCCTCGAGAAGGGCGTGGAAGACGCGACCGCTCTCGGCGAGGCGGGCGACGCGGAACTCCGGACGGCGGCGGTTGGTCACGGAGTGATCGTCCTGGGGGGGAGGGCGCCTACTTGGCACGCTCCAGGTATTTGCCTTCGGCGGTATCGATGCGCACGATGTCTCCGACGTTGATGAACTGGGGCACATTGACCTGGAGTCCGGTCTCGACGGTCGCCGGCTTGGCGCTGTTGGAGGCGGTGGCCCCCTTCATACCGGGAGGAGTGTCGACCACTTTGAGGTCGACGGTGAGCGGCAGCTCCACGCCGACCGGTCGACTTTCGTAGAACTCGACGACGACCTTGGTGTTCGGGGTGAGATAGTTGATCGCGTCTCCCAGGTCGCCGCGTGAGATCGCCACCTGCTCGTAGGTGTCGGTGTTCATGAAATGGAAATCGTCCCCCGCGGCATACAGGAACTCCATGTCGTGCTGTTCGAGGTCGGCCCTCGCCACCCTGTCCTCGGAGCGGAACCGGAAGTCGAAGCTGTTGCCGCTTTTCAGATTTCTCAACTTCGCCTGCACCATCCCCCGGAGGTTCCCGGGGGTATGGTGGTGCACGCTCATGACGCGGCAGAGGTTCCCCTCGTGCAGGATGGCCATGCCGCTTCGCAGTTGTGTCGCCGGAATCATTGAACGCCGCCCCTCCTTCGGAGCGCGCATTATAGCCGCGGCGCCTCCCCTCCCGCAAGGAGCGCGTCCGGCGCGCGGTTGACAGCCCCGTCGCGGCGGGCATAACCTGTCCCCGTGGCGACCCGAGGCATCGCGAACTCTTCTCGGCGACCGGCGGATCTGGCCCTCGACTGCGCCACCACCGCCGCGCTCCTGGTCGATTTCATCCGGCGGGAGGTGCGCAAGGCCGGGTTCGGGCGCGTGGTCGTGGGTCTGTCGGGCGGTGTCGACTCGGCCGTCTCGGCCGCCCTGGCTTGTCGCGCTCTCGGATCCCGGAATGTCCTCTGCGCCCTTCTCCCGTACCGCACCTCGAGCCCCGACAGTCGACGCGACGCCCGGCGCCTGGTGCGGCTCCTCCGTTCGCGCAGCGTGACGATCGACATCTCGCCGATGGTCGACGCCTATTTCCGGCGCCAGAGGGGCGCGGCGCGACTGCGGCGCGGCAACAAGATGGCACGCGAGCGGATGTCGATCTTGTACGACCTGTCGGCGCGCGACAAGGCGCTCGTCCTCGGGACCAGCAACAAGACCGAGCTCCTGTTGGGCTACGGCACGATCCACGGCGACATGGCCTCGGCGCTCAACCCGCTGGGGGACCTGTACAAGACCCAGGTGCGAATGCTGGCCACTCATCTCGGCATCCCGAACGCGATCGTCTGGAAAACGCCGAGCGCCGACCTGTGGGTCGGACAGTCGGACGAGGGAGAGCTGGGGTACGCCTACTCCGACATCGACCGACTGCTCGCCTTGCTGGTGGATCGCCGCGCCGGCGCCTCGGAGGCGGTGGCGGCCGGATTCACTCGCCGCATGGTCGAGCGAATCATCGACCTCATCATGCGGTCACAGTTCAAGCGGCAGCGGCCGATCATCGCCAAGATCTCGCCGCGCACGGTCGGCATCGACTTCCGCTACCCGCGCGACTGGGGACAGTGAGCGAGGCCGCAGTGGGCGCCGGTGAAGCACCGCGCGGCACGCTGTACGTCATCGGGACGCCGATCGGCAATCTCGAGGATCTCTCTCCCAGGGCCGTCACCGCCCTGGCGCAGAGTCGCCTGATCGCCTGCGAAGACACGCGTCGTACGCGCGCCATCATGGCGCGTCACGGCCTCACGACACGCCTGGTCTCCTGCCACAAATTCAACGAATCGCGCCGTGCCGGTGAGGTCTTGAAGGCGCTCGCCCAGGGTGCCAGCGTGGCGCTGGTCAGCGACGGTGGGACCCCCGGTGTTTCCGACCCGGGAGCCCTCCTGGTCCGCCGGGCGCGCGCGGACGGGCACCGCGTCGTGCCCATCCCGGGCGCCTCGGCGGTGACCGCGCTCCTGTCCGTCAGCGGGGTTCCCTCCGGCCCCTTCACGTTCATCGGCTTCCTGCCGCATCGCCGGGGGGAGAGACGCCGGACCCTCGAGGCGCTCCGCCTCGAGAGACGTCCTCTCCTCTTTTTCGAGTCACCCCGCCGTGTCGGGGCGACGCTTCAGGATGCCCTGGAGATCCTGGGTGACCGGGAGATCTGCCTCGGACGCGAGATGACCAAGATCCACGAGGAGTTTCTGTGCGGCTCCCTGAGGATCGTTCGCGACGCGCTCGCAGGACGCGCGCTGAAGGGCGAGATCTCCTTCCTCCTGACTGGAGCGGACGACGGGAGCCTGCGGGAGGCTCGGGACCGCGTTGGGGCGGCGGATCCTTCGATCGCTCGAAGCGGGACGGTTCCGGCGGAGAGCCCGGCGGAGTCGGTCCGCCGCCTCGTGCGTGGTGGAATGGACAGGAAGGAGGCGATGCGCCGCGTCGCACGCGAGCGCGGTCTGCCGCGGCGGGTGGTCTACAAGGACCTGCTGCGAGACCGCGGGGAGGAGGAGTAGTCTCAGGCGGTGGCGACGGCCCCCGTCGACTCAGGCGGGGCCGGCGGCAGCGGCTCGTCCTCTGGAGGGACGGCCCCCTCACCGCCCGCCGGCACGTATTCGTAGCGTAGGCAGCATTTCAGTCGCCCGCACATGCCGGAGATCTTCGACGGGTTCAGACTGAGGTTCTGCTCCCTGGCCATCCGGATCGAGACCGGGGCGAACTCCTTGAGGAAGGTCGAGCAGCAGAGCGCCCGGCCGCAGTCCCCGTATCCACCCCGCACACGCGCCTCGTCGCGCACTCCGATCTGGCGCATCTCGATGCGGCTGTGGAACTGTTGCGCCAGGTCCTTCACGAGGTCCCGGAAGTCGACTCGACCCTCGGCAGTGAAGTAAAACGCCACCTTGCGAGTCTCCGGGTTATGCTCGATCCGGACCAGCTTCATCGGCAGCCCACGCTCGTGGATGCGCTTTCGGCAGTAGTCCCTCGCCTCGTCCTCAAGAGCCACCCGGCTCTCGAACCGGGTCAAATCTTCGGCCGTCGCAAGACGCAGCGCCTTCTTCATGCAGCCGATGGAACACATCTTCCGGGCACGCGTCGTCGGCTGCACGACCTCGGCGATCTCGGCGTCGAGCTCACCCTCGACCACCAGCCGTTGCCCCATCTCGAAGTCGGACTCCCCGGAGTTGAGCTGGATGACGCGCACCTGGCCATGCAGCCGCACTCCAACCACCGCGACCTCGTTGCCGCCGGGGCTCCGGCCTGCGGGAGGCCCGCAGCCACAGCCGCCGGCAGCGGGCAGTGTCGGGGGCACGTTCGAGATCGGCTCGTTCTCGGGCGGGGTCTCCAAGTCTCTACCCTCGCGTGTTGAAGACCGTCCCCGGCGCCTGGGCTTGGTCGGCCATGGTCGTCGATTATGCTATGGTACCGGGGGAGGGCGTCAAGGAGCGCGCCCGGGAGCGGGCGCTGGCAATGAGCCGTGCAGACGCCAGTTCAGGAGAGAAGGTGCTGGCCTCCAACCGGCAGGCCTTCCACAACTACTTTGTAGGCGACCGCTTCGAGGCGGGCATCGCCCTGCTCGGCACCGAGGTCAAGTCGCTACGCGATGGGAAGGCCAATCTCAAGGACGCCTTCGCGCGCGTGCAGGGCGGCGAGGTCTTCCTGCACAACTGCCACATCTCCCCTTATTCCCATGGCGGGTACGCCAACCACGATCCGCTCCGGCCGCGCAAACTCCTCCTGCATCGTGACGAGATCCGCCGGCTCTCCCAGAAGACGACCCTCGGCGGCCAGACGCTGATCCCGCTGCGGCTTTACCTGATCAAGGGCCGCGTCAAGGTCGAGATCGCCCTGGCTCGCGGCAAGAAGCTGTGGGACAAGCGTCAGGCGATCAAGGAGAAGGACCAGGAGAAGCAGGCACGCGCCGCGGTGAGGGAGAGGCGCGGTTGACCGTTCAGTTGCGCGCCGCCACCGTGGTCGCTTCGGCCAGGATTGTCTGGACCACCCGACGCACCGCGTTGAGGTCGAACGGCTTCTGCAGATAGGCGTTGCCGGTCCGCTCCAGGAAGGAAAGCGTGTCGGGGCTCGCCAGATCGCCGGTGGTGAAGACCAGCCGGCGCGAGAGCGGCCCGTCCAGCTCCGCCAGGCGCGTGAAGAGCTCCTGGCCGCTCATGCCGGGCATCTTGAGATCGGTGAGGATGACGTCGAAGCGCTCCCGCTGCAGCCTGCCGAGGGCTGCAGAGCCGTTCGTCGTCGTCTCCACATGGTGGCCGTCCATCCGCAGCACATCGCCGATGACGTCCAGGATCGTCTTCTCGTCATCCACGAGGAGAATTCGCCCTTTTCGGGTCGGGGATCCGCCCATCCACTCCTGAAGGCTCGCCGGCTCGGGTTCCGTGCCGGCACCCTCGTCCTGCACGGGCAGATCGATGATAAACGTGGTCCCCGCCCCCGGTACGCTTTCGACCCGGATTTCGCCGCGGTGCTCTTGGACGATCCCGTAGCAGATCGAAAGACCGAGACCGGTGCCGCGACCGACCTCCTTGGTCGTGAAGAACGGGTCGAAGATCCTGGTGAGATTCTCCGGCGCGATCCCCGACCCGGTGTCCGTCACCTGGATCAACACGCGGCCGGCGGCGCGGCGAGTTCTCATCGTCAGCATGCGCTGGCGTCCGACGTCGGCCATGGCGTGCTGGGCGTTGTTGATCATGTTCATCAGGACCTGCTGAATCTGGTTCATGTCGGCCATGGTGCGCGGCAAGGAAGGATCGAGATCTCGGATCACGGTGACGTTGTCCACTTTGAGGTGATAGGCGCGCAGCTCCAAGGTGCTCTCGATGACGGCATTGAGATTCAGGAGCGTCTTCCGCGGCTTGTGCTTGCGAGCGAAGATCAACAGGTTCTGGACGATTCGCTTGCAGCGCTCCGCCTCGGCCTCGATCTTCTGGAGGCCCCGCGCGACTTCCCCCTCGGCACCCTTGCGCTGCAGAAGCTGCGAATAGCCGAGGACGCCGGCCAGGGGGTTATTGAGTTCGTGCGCCACGCCGCTGACGAGCTGCCCCACGACCGACATCTTCTCCGCCTGGACGAGCTGGTACTGCGCCTCCTGGAGCGCCCTGCTCCTGTCCTGCACTTTCTTCTCGAGCTCGGCGTTGATCCGCTCGAGAGCTTCGCGTGAATCGCGTAGATTGAGCGTCATCTGGTTGAACGATTCCGACAGAGCGCCGATCTCATCCTGGCCGCGGTGCTGCAACAGGATGGCGAGGTCCCCGGCGGCGATTCGGTTCGTAGCGTGCACCAGCTGCTTGATCGGCTCGACGATGACGCGCACCAGGAGCACCGCGATGGCCAGGCCGACGACCAGCACGGCCAGCGTCGCAAACACCAGGCCGCGCCGCAATCCGCCCACCTCCCGGATCACCTGGGCCGCGGAAATGCCGACACACACCGTCCCGATCCGACCGTTGTCGCGGCTGCCGTGCTCCTCCCCGAGCATGATTCCGACCTCCTCGCCGATCGGGGCGCCGCGATTGGCCCTGATCGGGACGGTGATGTAGTAGACGATCGCCTCCCCTCGTCCGGGTCGGGTGGGAATCATCTCCGGCTCGTGGTCCGACTCGTCGCCTTCGGAAGTCACGGCGGCGGCCCAGCCGGGGACCTGCACCAGGGTCGGGTTGCGGCGCTCGGCCAGGAGCATGCCGCGGGCGTCGGCCACGCCGGCGTAGACCACCTCCCCGTTCTCCGGAAGCGATCCGAGGACGAGCCTCAAGAGCTCGGCGTTGTGGGCCAGCACCCCCAGCTCGGAGCCGTCCGCCAGTCCCTGGGCCACGATCGTCCCCTTCTCGCGCAAGCCCCTGAGGGCCGTCTTCTCAACCTGCAGGAGGAAGAACCAGCCGAGGGTGATGGTGGAAAAGGCCAAGAGGCAACAGATCGTGAGTGTGAACTTGACCTTCAGGTTGAGGCGAAGGTTCACGAGGCAGAGCCCTCCGTCCCGCACGAACACAGCGACCCACGTCCGGGCACACACGCGCGCAGCAGTTAAATATAGGTCTGTGAGAACCGGAATCAATGTGCCGGGGGAGGGGGAGGGCCCCTAGCGGAGGGTTCCCTCGATCGGACTGCTGGCGCTGGCGTAAAGCTTCCGCGGAACGCGGCCCGCCTCGCAGGCCAGGCGTCCCGACTCCACCGCCAGGCGCATCGCCCGGGCCATGCGGACCGGATCCCTGGCCCTCGCGATGCCGGTGTTCATGAGGACGCCGTCGGCCCCCATCTCCATGACGATGGAGGCGTCCGAGGCGGTTCCGACACCGGCGTCGACGATCACCGGGATGTCGCGAATCTCTTCCAGGATGATTCTCAGGTTGGCGGGGTTTTGAAGACCCAGCCCGGAGCCGATCGGCGCCGCCAACGGCATCACCGCCGCCGCGCCGGCATCGCGCAGCCGGCGCGACACCACCACGTCGTCGTTGGTATACGGCAGGACGATGAACCCCTCCTTGACCAGCGTGCGCGTGGCCTTCAGCAACCCTTCGTTGTCGGGGAAAAGGGTTTTCTCGTCGCCGATCACCTCGAGCTTGATCAAATCCGAGAGTCCCGCCTCGCGCGCCAGCCGCGCCGTGCGCACCGCCTCCTCCTCGTTATAGCACCCGGCCGTATTGGGCAGCAGCGCCACCTTGTGCGTGTCGAGGTAGTCGAGAAGCGACTCTCCGCCGCGTTTTGTCAGATCAACACGTCGTACCGCGACCGTGACCAGAGCGGCTCCAGAGGCCTCGATCGCCTGGCGCATGACGTCGAAGTTTGGATATTTTCCCGTGCCGACGATCAGTCTCGACGGGTAGCTCCTGCCCGCGATCGTGAGGTGCTCGTTCTGCATCTCCGCCTCCCGTCTACCCGCCCCCGACGAAGTGCACGACCTCGACGCGATCGTTCTCCGCCAGGCTGACGCGCCGAAAATCCTCTCGCCGCAGCACGCGGCCGTTGACCTCGACGGCGGCCCGACCCGGTGCCAGGCCGATGCTTTCGAGCAGACCCAGCACGGTTATCCCCGTGGGCGCCTCGTACCCCTTGCCGTTGAGCTGGATCGTCACCGTCCGCAGGCCAGGGTCATCCGGCCGCCTTCCGGGTCGACTTCTTGATCAGCTGCTTGATCTCGGCCGTCTCCTTGCCGGCGCTGGTCTGAATGATGAGCGCCGAGGTGCCGCCGTCAAGCACCGGCAGGGGGCAGGTCAAGGCGACCAGCCCATCGCCGTCGGTCTCCCCCTCCGCCAGTATCTTTGGCTTCCCGACCGTGCTGATGAGCTTGACCTTGACACGTGCTCCGGCGAGCCCTTCGCCGTTGGAGGGGCGGCTGACCAGAAACTCGAGGGCCGCCGTCTCGCCTTCGACCAGTCCGCCGGCGCTCACCATCTGCAGGGCGATCTTGGCTCCCGCCGCCTGCCGCGCCAGCCATTCGAGGACCACCTCGTCCAGGCTCTTGGAGGAGATGATCCCCTCACCGAAGGGGCGCACCTGCTTCTTGCTGTACATCCCCTCCTTGATGTCGAGGATCATCCGGTTGTGCTGCGTCTCGATGCGCTCGGCGATCTGCTTCTCGCTCACCTCCTGCGCCTTGAGATCGGCATATGAGGAACGCCGCGCCGCGAGGATCTCACCACCCATGTAGATGAGCGTCTCGATGATGGGGTTCTCGAGACCCTTGTCCTCGGTCTGAACATGGTAGATTCGGCCCTCGTGCTCCACGTCCGTGTTGAATCCCGTGACCATGCGGCCATCTTAGGGCAACAGCGAAAAGGGCGTCAAGGACAGCCAGGCACGCGGCTTCGCCGGATTGCCGGGACGGCGAGCCAACGGCGGCCCTGCGGGACCGACGGCGTATGCTAGCATTCCCCCCGGTGGCGCTCCGCGGCGCACAGGGAGTTGCAGTGATGGGAAAGATCGAGATTCCTCTGTCGCGTTCGTTGCGCCTCATCGCACCGGGTCCGGTCACTCTGCTGACCAGCGAGTCCCACGCCACGCCCAATATCGCCGCCTGCTCCTGGGCGGTGCCAATCTCATTCGCCCCGCCGATGATCGGCTTGAGCCTGGAGCCCGACAGCCTGACGCGGCGCAACGTCGAGGAGAGCGGCGAGTTTGTCCTCAACGTCCCGCCCCGCGCCCTGGCTCAGCAAACC
>DASTNM010000092.1:0-2762 GCA_035762745.1 Candidatus Polarisedimenticolia bacterium | reverse complement strand
CCTCGGCTACATCGCCGACGAGATGAATTTGGGCCTGCATGAGTTGGGGCCTCTGGCGCAGCAGAGCAACTGCCGGGTGAAGATCAACTCCACGTGCACCGTATTCGCCGGGGCGGAGCTGCGCGAGCGGCTGTCGCTGGGGGAACGGCGCGAGGACATCCTGGCAGGGCTGCACCGCGCCATCATCCTGAGGGCGATGTCCCTGCTGGCCCGCTCCGGAGGGGTGCGCGACCAGTTCACCTTCACCGGGGGGGTGGCGCGCAACCCCGCGGCGGTCGCCGCCCTGCAGCGGCTGGTGGAGGAGAACTACGGGCCTCTGACCCTCAACATCTCGCCCGATTCGATCTACACGGGCGCGCTCGGCGCGGCGCTGTTCGCGCTGCGCGACGGACGGCGGGAGGCGGCATGATGGTCGATCGCCCCCTCGCGGAGGAGACGCTGTGTGCCGCCGGGATCGACGTCGGATCCTCGGCGGTCAAGGTCGCGATCGTGGAGACCGTGCCCGAAGGCGGAGATCGCGTTCTGGCCAGCGTGGCGGAGCGGATCCGCCGGCGCGACCCGATCCAGGTCGCCCGGGAGGCGTTCGCCGCCGCCTGCGGGGACGCGGGGATGGCGCGCGAGGGTCTCGCGTACGTGGCCACGACCGGCGAAGGGGAGATGATCGACTTCCGGACGGGCCACTTCTACGGCATGACGACGCACGCGCGCGGCGCTCTGTTCCTCGACCGCGAGGCGCGGGCCGTCGTGGACATCGGGGCGCTGCACACGCGGGCCCTCATCATGGACGGGCGGGCGAAGGTCCTGGCCCACCGGATGACCAGCCAGTGCGCCTCCGGATCCGGACAGTTTCTCGAAAATATCGCCCGCTATCTCGGGGTGACGCTCGAGGAGATCGGCCCGCTGTCGCTTTCGGGTGACCGGCCCGAGACCTGCTCTTCGATCTGCGCCGTCCTCGCCGAGACCGACGTCATCAACATGGTGTCGCGCGGCATCACCATCCCGAATATCCTGCGCGGAATCCACGAGTCGATGGCCGGTCGCGTCCTGCGCCTGCTGACCGCGGCCGGGGCGCGCGGCGTCGTGATGATCACCGGCGGGCTGGCGGCGGACGTCGGGCTGATCGGCGCCCTCCGGTCCGCGGCCGCGGCGCAGAAGACGCCACTCGAGATCCGCTCGCACCGGGTCTCGGCCCTGGCCGGGGCGATCGGCGCGGCGCTGTGGGGCGCGTTTCGCGCCCGGCGGCTCGCCGGGAGGTCTTCATCGCTCGCGGCCGGGTCCGACGCGGGGAGGGCAGCATGAAGACGACGGCGCTTGCGCCGCTCGTGACGCTGGATGGCAAGGTCGCGCTGGTGGCGGGCGGGAGCGGCGGCATCGGCGCGGCGGTCGCTCGCCTCCTGGCCGGGGCGGGGGCGGCGGTGATCGTCGCCGACCTTCCGGGGCGCCCCTGTCCGCCCGAAGCCGCGTTCCTGGCCTGCGACCTCAGGAGCCCGGCGGAGATCCGACGGGCCGTCGACCGCGTCCGGAAAGAGCATGGGCGGCTGGATGTCCTGGTCCACGCCGCCGGGATCACGCGCGACGCCGTCCTCTGGAAGATGGAGGAGGCCGCCTGGTCCGACGTCATGAAGGTGAATCTCGATTCGGCCTTTCACCTGTTGCGGTCGGCGGCGCCCGTCGTCCGCGCCTCGGGCGGCGGATCGATCGTGCTGATCGCGTCGATCAACGGGGAGCGCGGCAAGTTCGGCCAGGCCAACTACGCGGCGAGCAAGGCCGGCCTGATCGCGCTCGCCAGGACCGCCGCGGCGGAGCTGGGGCGCTTCGGCGTCCGGGTCAACGCGGTCGCGCCCGGCTGGATCGACACCCCGATGACCGCCGGCCTGCCGCCCGAAGCACGCACCCGCGCCGAGAACGAATCGCTTCTTGGCCGCACCGGAACCCCCGAAGATGTCGCGCGCGTCGTGCTGTTTCTCGCCACGCCGCTCAGCCGGCATGTCACGGGACAGGTGATCCGGGTGGACGGGGGCCAGCTCACCGCCTGAGGGAGAAGAACGTGACGCAGGAACGGTCCGCATGACCCTGAACAAGAGCACCCGGTACGCACTCTATGCCGCGATGGAGATGGCGCAGGCCGGCGGCCGCTCGGTCACCGTCGCGCAGGTTGCCCGACGCTACCGCATCCCCGCCGGGGCCCTCGCCAAGGTCTTCCAGCAGCTGGTGCGATCGGGGGTGGCGGCCGGCACACGCGGGATCGGCGGCGGCTACCGGCTCGCGAAGCCGGCGACGCGGCTCACGATCCTCGACCTGATCGCCATCTACGAGCCGCCGCGTGACGCCGGCCGCTGTCTTTTGGCGGATCGCGCCGAAAGACCCTGTGACGATTTCCCCGCGTGCCGGCTCCGCCGTCTCTTCGACGAGGTCGACGAGGTGGCGCGCTGCACCCTGCAATCGGTCACACTCGAGACTCTCGTCCGCCGACCCCTGCCGCAGACCGACCGGCGGCCCGGGGCGGCCTGACTCTGAACCTTCAAGGAGGCAAAGACAGATGCCGGGACTCCTGGGCCCACTCATATCCTTCGTCAAGAACCATCCGGTGATCGGCGGGACCCTGGTGATCGCCTTGGGCATCCTCCTGATCGATCTCAGCCTCGACGGAGCGAAGCGCTATCGTCTCTACGAGGGCGCCGGGGAGATCAAGGCGCAAGTCCTGTCCATCACGAAAGCGAGCAGCGTCCCACCGCGCTTCGACCTGATTCTGTCCTGGCCCA
>DASTNM010000091.1:0-6777 GCA_035762745.1 Candidatus Polarisedimenticolia bacterium | reverse complement strand
GACACCTTCGACGCCCCCGTCCCCACCCACGGTGGACAGCATCTCGAGCATCACCCCGAGCGTCTCGAGGGCGAAGGCCCCGGTCACGATCGGCTTGTCGGAGTGACGCAGGACCAGATAGAGGCGGTAGAGGTCGCCGATCGCCGCCGGCACGTCCGAGCAGACGAGCGCGGTGCTTTGCGCGTCGAACTGCGGCAGCATCTCGGTGACTTTGATCAGGCGGAGCAGATCGGAGGTCACGCCGTCGCGGTGCAGGCCGCTCTCGGGGTCCAGTAGGTGCAGCGCCGCCGAGCCGGGATCGAAGTGCACGGCATCGCCGCCGTAGCGCACGCGGGCCGCGCCGTCGCGGTCGTGAAGCTGGAAGAGGCGCGGCACGGTCTCGAGCGCCCGGCGGGCGAGGGCCTCGGGAATGCGCGCCACCTGCGTGGCGCGATCGACGCCGGCGCCGGCCTCGGCCAGGAGCGCCAGCCCCGCGGCGCTCTGCACCTTCACGCCGGGGCGGTCGAGGACGGCGAAGGCCTCGACCAGGATCCGATCGACCGTCTCGGGGGAGAGCAGGGCGAGCGTCCGCATCGGTGCGGTCTCCTCAAAGGGGCGTGCCCGCGACGGGCGGCGCCTCAGGTCTCCTGTTCGACCAGCGCGATGAGGCGCCGGAGCTCGGAGTCCTGGGTCGCCTCGATCGCCGCCGGCCTCGGCTCGCTCAGGATCGCCCGGGCCCGGACCCGCGCCCAGTGGTGCGCGCCGTCGTGGGCCGCCTCCCAGGCGCCGTACGGCCGGCGGTCGAAGACGGTCGGCTGCCAGAGCTCGCGCATGTGTTTCTTGGTGTGGCGGTGCGTCAGGAACGTGCCGCCCGGACCGACGTCCCGGATGGCCTCGAGCGCCAGCGTCTCGTCGTTCACCACGATGCCCCGGCTCATGGCGCGCAGGATGCTCCAGATCTCGGCGTCCAGCACCATCTGCGCGTACGACAGGATGCGCGAGCCGTGCAGGAGCCCGGCGCCGAGCAGCATGTCGGCCCCGGTGACGACCGCCATGAACGACGAGAAGGAGTTCTCCACCCCGGCCTGCCAGTCCGGCTCCTTCGCGCCGGTGGCGTAGGCCCCCATCGACAGCGGCACGCGGTAGAAGTCGGCCAGGGCGTTGCTGGCGGCGCCGAACAGGAAATCCTCCGGCCCGCCGCCGGTGTAGGCGCCGGTCTTCAAGTCGATCGCCGTCTGGGCGGCCGCGTAATAGACCGGGCAGCCGGGATGGGCCATCTGCATCAGGGCGAGGGCGCTCAGGACCTCGGCGTTGCCGACCACCAGGGTCCCGGCCGGCGTGGCCGGGCCGGTCGAGGCGCAGGAGGCCATCGTCATGAAGCCGACCGGCAGCCCGGCCTCGGCGGCGACCAGGGCCGCCTCGAGGCTCCCCTTGTCCTGGGCCAGCGGCCCGAAGGTGCACTGCATGATCGACAGGATCGGGCGCCGGCGGAGCGCCTCGCGGCCTCCCGCCAGGAGGGCGGCCATCTCGACGGCGGCGCGCGCCTCCCGGGCGCTGACGATCGTCTCCGTCTGGACATGCTTGCGGCTCGCCGACCAGATCGCCAAGAGCTCGTGGAGGCTCCGGCTCTGCGGCGGGCGGTCCTGCGCCGACACCGGCGTCCAGTGGAAGGCGATGGCGTCGAGTCGGTCGGCGAGGTGCGCCGCGTCGGAGACATCCTGCAAGGTCGAGCGGTGACGCTCGCCGGTGAGCGGATCGATCACCTCGACGCCGCAGCCATCGGTGCCGAGATAGGAGTGGCGGCCGTCGAGCGGCAGGTCGAGGGCGGGGTCGCGCCCCGCCAGGGTGTAGGTCGGGGGTGCCTTGGCCAGCGCCGCCTCGACCACGGCGCCGGGGATCTTCGCCACGGCGGTCTTCTGGTCGATGCTGGCGCCGTGCGCTTCCAGGATCTCGAGGGCCCGCCCGCTGGGGAAGCGCACCCCGACCGACTCGATGACGTCGAGGGTGGCGGTGTGCAGGCGCCGGATGTCGTCCCGGCCGAGAATGTTCAGGCTCAGCCGCGGCGGATCGGCCGTCTCGATCGCCTCGACGCTCATCGGTGCACGCTCAGGAGCCCGCTGGCCACGTTGACCGCCCCCAGGGCGTCCTCGGAGAACCCGTCGGCGCCGATCTCGCGCGCCCATCCCTGGGTGACCGGGGCGCCGCCGATCAGCACCTTGACGTGCGGCCGCAGCCCGGCCGCATCGAGCGACTCGATCACCGCCCGCTGCGCCGGCATGGTCGTGGTCAGGAGCGCCGACAGCCCGACGAGATCGGTCTTGACCTCGCGCGCCTTGGCGACGATCGCCTCCGCCGACACATCGACTCCGAGGTCGTGGACCTGGAAGCCGTTCGCCGAGAGCATCGTGGCGACGAGGTTCTTGCCGATCTCGTGGATGTCCCCCTTGACGGTGGCGAGAACGACCGTCCCGGCGGACTGGCGAGTCGCGCCGCGTCGCGCCAGCTCCGGCTCCAGGGCCCGGATCGCGGTCTTCATCGCCATCCCGGCACGCACCAGGTCGGGCAGGTAGAGCTCGTTGCACCCGAAGGCACGGCCGACCTCGTTGATGCCGGGAACGAAGCCCAGGTTGATCGCGTGCAGCGGATCCACACCGCGCGCCAGCGCCTCGCGGGCCAACCGCTCGGCGTCCTCCGCCTCTCCGTCGATGATGCTCTTCGTCATCGCCTCGAACATCTCGCCTGTGCCCATGGGTGCACCCCTCCCGTCGCAGGAAGCGCTGCAAGGGGTGTGCCGTGGCGTGCCCCGCCCCCTCGTGACGGGGCGGACGTTGCAGCGCGTGAAAAGATCGGCGGGAGCGGGCGACGCGGGTCCCCCGGATGCCGGGGGAGCCGTCCCCACTTGCGGCTGGTGGCCCTCTTCACCGACAATCCGGAGCCGCCATGACACGCAAAGATTTCCTCGGACTCTCCGCCCGCGCCCTCGCGGCGGCGACTTTTTTCGCGGCCGGGAGCCCTCCTCCGTCGGCGACGGGGGCGACTCCGCGCCGTGGAAAGGCGCGCCCGCCGGCGGATCGGGACGGCGCCGCCCCGGGATCCGCGCGGCGGGGAGGGCGTCCCCCCATCCGTCTCGAGAGACGGAAAGTCGAGCTGGCGCTGCGGCACACCTGGACCATCGCCCGCAACTCGAGCGCCGCCAAGACCAACGTTCTGACCCGCCTGTCATGCGGCGGGATCGAGGGGCTCGGCGAAGCGGCGCCGAACGTCCGCTACGGCGAGGACTGGGAGACGGTCCTGACCGGTCTCGACCTCCTGGCGCCGCGGCTGGGGGATGACCCGACGGCCTACGAGTCGGTCATCGATCGGATGCACAAAGTGCTGGACGGCAACCACGCCGCCAAGGCGGCGATCGACATCGCGCTGCACGACTGGGTCGGCCGGAAGGAGAAGGTGCCGCTCTGCGTGAAGTTCGGCGCCGACCCGGCGAAGGCACCGCTCACCTCGATGTCGATCGGCATCGACGAGATCCCGGCGATGCAGGAGAAGGTCCGCGAGGCGGCCGACTTCAGGATCCTCAAGATCAAGGTCGGGCTCGAGAACGACCGCGAGATCCTCGAGGGGATCCGCAAGGTGACCGACAAGCCGCTCTACGTCGACGCCAACGAGGGCTGGAAAGATCCGAAGCGGGCGGTCGAGATGATCAAGTGGATGGAGGGGTTGGGGGTCGTCCTGCTCGAGCAACCGTTGCCGGCGGCCGACCTCGACGGCGCGAAGTACGTCCGCGACCGGGTCGACATGCCGATCTTCGCCGACGAGGCGGTGCTGACCGTGGACGACATCGAGCCGCTGGCCTCGGCCTTCGACGGCATCAACGTGAAGCTGCAGAAGTCGGGGGGCCTGCGCATGGCGCGTCTCATGATCGACCGGGCCCGGGCCCTCAAAATGAAGGTGATGCTCGGCTGCATGATCGAGACCTCGATCGGCATCACCGCCGCCGCCCACCTGTCGCCTCTCGTCGACCACGCCGACCTCGACGGGAATCTCCTGATCGCCAACGATCCCTTCCGCGGCGTCGTGGTGCGGGACGGCCGCCTGGTCCTGCCGGATCGCCCCGGGTTGGGGGTGGAGGGGAGCTGGTGAGGCGTGCCGGACGACCCGGACGCGGCGCGGCGGGCGCGGTGCCGGTGGTGACCAGGACCCTCGGGGTGCTTCTGCTGGTCATGGCGGGGAGTGCCCGAGCGGTGGCGGTGAGCGCGGCGCCGACCGCGCAGGAGCCGCCGGTCACGGGAACGGCCGACCCGAAGCGCGCCGAGCTGCACGCCCGACTCGAGCGCGATCTCGCGCTGCTCACGGATCGGCTGGACGGAGTCGCCGGGTACCTCATCCGCGACGCGGCGACGGGAGAGACCTTCGAGCGGCACGCCGATGCCGTCTTCCCCGTCGCCTCGGTGATCAAGCTGCCGATCTATCTGGAGCTCCTCCGGCAGGCCGAGGAGGGGACGATCGACCTGGCGCGGCCGATCACCGTCGATCCGAAGGGGCGCGTGGAGGGGGGCGGTGTCCTGGAGAAGTGGTCCGAGCCGTACCCGGCGCTCTCGGCGGCGCAGCTCGCGGTGCTGATGATGAACTTCTCCGACAACTACGCCACGAACGTCCTGATCGATCTGGTCGGCATGGAGCGTGTCGGAAGGCGCCTGAAGGCCTGGGGGATCAAGGAGACTCTGCTGCGTCGCAAGATGATGGACCTCGAGGCGGCGCGCGCCGGCCGGGAGAACGTCTCGACGCCACGCGACATGGCGGCGCTCCTGGAGCGGCTGAGCGGCGGCCAGGCGCTGAATGCCTCCGACTCGGAGCAGGCGATCGCGGTCATGAAGCGCAACGAGAAGACAGCGATCAAAAAGGGGTTGCCACCGGACGTCGCGTCGGCCGACAAGGAGGGGGAGCTCGACGGGGTGCGCTGCGACGTCGGCATCGTCTTCGTGCCGGCCGGCCGGGGTCCCTCAGCGCCGACCAGGCCGCTGGTCATCGTCTTGATGACGACCTATCTCGGCGACGACCCGGCCGGCGAAGCCTACATCAGCGACGTGACGCGCGCCGCCTACGCCTATTTCCACAACCTCGCCCTGGCGTCCCGATACGGCCGCCGGATCGAGCCGTAGCGTCGCTCCGTCGGCCACCCCTCAGCGCGGCCCGGCCGCGGCCGTCGTCAGGTCGACGGAGCGCAAGAGCGGCAGCGGATCGATCGGGCGGCCGGCGCGGCGCACCTCGAAATGCAGGTGCGTGCCGCGCGCGTTCCCGGAGCGGCCCACCTCGGCGATCGGCTCCCCCCGCGCCACCTGGTCGCCGACGTGCACCAGGAGACGGCTGGCGTGGGCGTACAGCGTGGTCACCCCGCCGCCGTGATCGATCACGACCAGCCGCCCGTAGCGCTGGCCGCGTCCCGCCCGGATGACCGTCCCGCCGGCGGCCGCCATCACCTCCTCACCCTTGACGCCGTCGATATCGACGCCGTCGTGGTGCGAGCGCCGGCCGCGGCGACCGAAGGGAGCGGTGATCCTCCCCTGCAGGGGCCAGGAGAGGCTCGGAGCGGCGGGAGGGGGCATCGCCTGACCGGAGCCGGGAGGCTCCGCACCGCCGGGCGCGCCGGGAGAGAGCATGGGAGGGGCGGGCCCGGGAAGTCCGGGCGGATGAGGGCCAGGGGCGGGAGCCGGATGATCGCGCGGCGCGAGCGGGATGAAGATCGCCGTGCCGGAACGGATTGTCGTCGGGTCGGTGATGCCGTTGACTCGCATCAGGGTCGCCAGCGGGACCTGGTACGCCCGGGCGAGCGAGTAGAGAGTCTGGCCATGTTCGAGCGGGTGATAGACGCCGGGTGGCGGCGTCACGCCTGAGGCGGTCGGACCGGCAGGGCGGGGCGGCTCACCGGCCGGTGAGGCGGCGTCGTCTCCGTCGTCGGTCTCGTCGGCCAGATCTTCGACGGCAATCGACGGCGCGGCGCCGATCGCCTGGGCTGTCGGGGACGGCTTATCGGCCTTCTCCGGCCGCGCGGCACCGGACGATCCGACCGGCCGCCCTGGATCGAGCGGGCGCCCCGAGGCGTCGACCGGCTGGGCCGGCTCCGCCTCCATCCGCGAGGCGGCCCGCCCGCCGCAGGCGCAGACGAAGAGCACCGCCGCGTAGCAGGGGATGAGGAGCGGGAAGGCGAAACGGCCGCCGGGGGCTCTCCGTTTCATCCTTATTAATATGATGGAGAGTGGTCGCGGAGTCTACACCCCCCCACCCCTGAAGCATCCCCGGTCCCCCAAGTCGGCGAACCACCGCCTCGCGGGGCACGCAGGGCGTGGCGCCTCACACCGGGGATCCCTCAGGGGCGATCGTCCTTGATCGACCGGCGGCGGGGTGCTAATGTCGGCGCCCATGCGACGACGACGTAGTCGATTCGCCGACCGATTCTCCCCGCTGGTCCGGTCGTTGCCGACGCTCCGGTCATCCGTCGTGGCGTCCGCGGCCGTTCTGACCCTGATGGCCGTCGGCTGCAAGGTCGAGCGGCCGGCCGGGCCGCCGGCGGGCGAAGTCCACACCCAGGGAATGCTGCCGCCCGCCGGGGCGGGGAACGCGGGGCACGACGACTCCCCGAACATGACCATCGAGCGCAACGTGGCGGTGCCGATGCGGGACGGGGTGATCCTCAAGGCGGACCTCTACCGTCCCGCCGCACCGGGTCGCTACCCGACTCTCGTCTATCGCACGCCGTACGGCAAGGACGGCCTCCTGGAATCGGGATCGGAGCCGACTCTCAGC
>DASTNM010000090.1:0-3851 GCA_035762745.1 Candidatus Polarisedimenticolia bacterium | reverse complement strand
CCCTCGAGGTCGAGGTCGACTTCGAGGACGCCGCCTTCGCCGGAACCCTGCTGCCGGGAACCTCCGCCGACGTCGAGATCGTCCTGCGCTCGGTCCAGAACGCCCTGCGCATCCCGACCTACGCCCTCATGGAGGGGAACCGGGTCCTGCTGTTCAACGGCGGACACCTGGTGGCGCGCGACGTGAAGACCGGGCTGCACAACTGGGAGTGGGGTGAGATCACGGGTGGTCTCGCGGAGGGGGATCGGGTCGTCGTCTCCCTCGACCGCGCCGAGGTGAAGGAGGGCGCGCGGGCGACGATCAAGAGCGAACAGGACGGCTCGGGAAAGTGATCGATCTGCGCGGCCTCACGCGCCATTACCAGGTGGGCGACCAGACGGTGCGGGCGCTGCAGGAGATCGACCTGACGATCCCCGACGGCGATTACGTGGCGATCATGGGACCCTCGGGCTCCGGCAAGTCCACCCTGCTGCACATCCTCGGCTGTCTCGATCGCCCCACCTCCGGCTCGTACCGGCTCGACGGTCGCGAGGTGGGAACCCTCCCGGAAAGCGATCTGGCCCGGGTGCGCAGCAGGAAGATCGGCTTCGTCTTCCAGTTCTTCCACCTCGTGGCGCGCCTGACGGCGGCCGGGAACGTCGAGCTGCCGATGATCCTGGCCGGCCTCCCCGTCGCCGCGCGCCGCGAGAAGGTGGCGGCGGCCCTGGGGGCCGTGGGTCTGTCCGACCGAGCGGATCACCGGCCCGACCAGCTCTCGGGCGGCCAGCGTCAACGCGTGGCGATCGCCCGCGCCACCGTGCTGAGCCCTTCGATCCTCCTGGCCGACGAGCCGACCGGGAACCTCGACCGCTCCTCCGGTCACGAGATCATCGAGCTGCTCGAGCGGATGAACCGGGACGGCCTGACACTCGTGGTCGTGACGCACGACCCGGAGGTGGGCGGCCGGGCCCGCCGCAACATCAAGCTGGTCGACGGCCGGATCGTACAGGATGGGGCACCGCGGTGACCGGCCTGGAGTGCGTGCGCTTCGCCCTCGCCGCGCTGCGCGGCCACCGCCTGCGGTCGATCCTGACCCTGATCGGGATGGCCATCGGCGTCGCCGCCGTGGTCCTGCTCACCGCCCTCGGCGAGGGGGCCCGCCTCTACATCACCGGCGAGTTCGCCGCCCTCGGCAGCAACCTCATCATCGTCCTCCCCGGCAGGACCGAGACCACCGGCAGCGCCCCCATCACCGGCGGCACGGCGCACGATCTGACGCTGCAGGACGCCGAAGCGGTCCAGCGCCGCTGTCCGCGCGTGCGGCAGGTGGCGCCGATCTCGCTCGGCTCGGCGCGCGTCGGGTACGGCGAGAGGCGGCGCGAGGTCACCATCATGGGGGCCACCCCGGAGCTTCTGCCGGTGCGGCGGCTGGACGTCGCCATCGGGCAGTTCCTGCCCCCCGGTGACCCGCGCCGCGGCGCGCCGGTGGCGGTGATCGGACGCACCGTGCAGCACGAGCTGTTCGGCTCCGAGAACCCGCTGGGCCGGTCCATCCGGATCGGCGACTGGCGCTTCCGGGTGATCGGTGTCCTGGGGGAGAAGGGGCAGTCGCTGGGCGCCGACATGGACGACATGGTGATCGTGCCGGTGGCCAGCGGCCTGAAGATCTTCAACCAGACCTCGCTCTTCCGCCTGCTGATCGAGGTCGCGGCGCACAGCGAGATCGACGCGGCGCGCCGGGACGTCCTGCGCATCCTGACGGCGCGGCACCAGGAGGAGGACGTCACGGTGATGACCCAGGACTCGGTCCTCGGGGCCTTCAACCGGATCCTCGGCGCGCTGACGCTGGCGCTGGGGGGAATCGCCGCCGTCTCGCTGTCGGTCGCCGGTCTCGGCATCATGAACGTGATGCTGGTCTCGGTCTCGGAGCGCACGCCGGAGATCGGCCTCCTGAAGGCGCTCGGAGCCCCGCCCGCTGCGATCCTGCGGGTCTTCCTGGCGGAGGCCATTCTGATGTCGGCGGCCGGAGGCGGGATCGGGCTTCTGGCCGGATTCGCGGGCGCCTTCGTCCTGCGGCTGCGGTTCCCCCTTCTCCCCACCACCCCGCCTCACTGGGCGGTCGCGGCGTCGCTCGTGGTGTCGTTCGGGGCCGGCATCCTGTTCGGCCTGCTGCCGGCCCGCCGCGCCGCACGCCTCGAGCCGGTCACGGCCCTGGCGGGGGGGCGCTGAATCGTGCGCGCCATCGATCTCCTGCGTCTCGCCTGGGGGGCGGTCACCGGGCACCGCCTGCGCTCGCTCCTGACGATGCTCGGCATCGCCATCGGCATCGCCTCGGTGACCCTCCTCACATCGATCGGCGAGGGGATCCGGGTCTACGTCCTGCACGAATTCACCCAGTTCGGGACGAACCTGATCGGCGTCAATCCCGGCAAGGCGGTCACCACCGGATCGCCGGGCGCCCTGGGCGGCACGATCCGCAAGCTGACGGTGGAGGACGCGGCGGTGCTGAGGCGGCTGCCCCAGGTCGAAGCGACCATGCCGGTCGCCTTCGGCAGCGCCCGGGTCGAGTCCGGAGAGCGCGGCCGGAGCGTTTTCGTCTACGGGGTCACGAGCGACATGCCGCGCGTCTGGAAGTTCGGCGTCCGGCAGGGGCACTTCCTGCCGGAGAGCGACCCGCGACACGGCTCGGCGGTGGCGGTCCTCGGGATCAAGCTGAAGCGGGAGATCTTCGGCGACGACAACGCCCTCGGCGAACGGGTGCGCATCGGCGGCCGCCCCTTCCGCGTCGTCGGTGTGATGGAGCCGAAAGGGCAGTTCCTCAACTTCGACCTCGACGACACGGCCTTCGTGCCGGTCTCGCAGGCGATGAGCCTGTTCAACCGCGACGACCTGGTCGAGATCGACGTGGTCTTCCGGGGCGCCCAATTCACGAGCCAGGTCGTCGCCGGCATCCGCCGCGTGATGAAGGACCGACACGACGGGGAGGAGGACTTCACGATCACCAGCCAGGAGTCGATGCTCAAGGTCCTCGACCGGATCATCGGCATCGTGACCAAGGCGGTCGGGGCCATCGGCGGGATCTCGCTCGTCGTCGGCGCCATCGGCATCCTGACGATGATGTGGATCTCCGTGAACGAGAGCACCGCCGAGATCGGTCTCCTCGGGGCCCTCGGGGCGCGCCGCCGCCTGGTGCTCGCCTACTTCCTCTTGCAGGCCGCGCTCCTGTCGACGGCGGGGGGCGTTGCCGGCCTCGCGGGCGGAATCGGCCTGGCGCGCCTTCTGCGCCTGGTCCTGCCGCGCCTGCCGGTCCACACGCCGATGGTGTATTCGGCCGGGGCCCTCGCCCTGTCGCTCCTGGTCGGCCTCCTGAGCGGCGTCCTCCCGGCGCGCCGCGCCGCCTCGTTGGATCCCGTCGAGGCGCTGCGGGCGGAGTAGCGCGGGCCGTGCTTCAGATCTCCCGGAACTCCGGCAGGCTGCGGTAGCGGTCGATGCTGTCGGGGAAGAAGGTGAGGACGTTGAGACCGCCGGCGGCGAGGCGTCGGGCCACCGCGATGTTGGTTCCGGAGGAGGGGCCGACCGCGTGGCCGGCGCGGTGCAGGCGGCGCGTCTCCTCGAGCGCTTCCTGGTCGCTCACCAGGACGGCGTCGTCCAGGAGATGGCGGTGGCGGCGCACGATCCCGGGGACGAGCCCGTCGCCGATCCCTTCCTGCAGGTGGCAGACGGCGAGCGGGTAGTCGTGCAGCGGCGGCAGGGCCGGCGGTGGGCAGAAGCGCGAGAAGAGCTGCTTGCAGACCAGCGGGCTGGCGTCGGGCTCGACGGCGATGAGACGCGTCTTCGGGTGGCGCTCCTTGATGAAGCCGCCGGCCCCGACC
>DASTNM010000089.1:0-2234 GCA_035762745.1 Candidatus Polarisedimenticolia bacterium | reverse complement strand
TCGACGACCTTGACCTCTTTCCTGCCCGGCACGACCGCAATCGCCCGCATCGGTGGTCTCCTTGGGTCATTAGGGCGCCCCGGACCGGGACGCGCCCCTGGCTCTCACAGGTATATCCCCGGAGAGGGGCTTTCTATTCCCGGTGATCCGAGGATATGGGAGATTGCGGCCTCGGGAGAGGCGCCGGCGTGGGAATACCTACGTCGGACCGTTGTCAGGAGCGGCAGTGGTGGAGCGTCAGGCGGGGGGCCGATGCCGGCGCAGCCTCTCGAGCGCCTCCTTGCGGATCGTCTCGAGTCCGTCCTGCTGGTCGGGGCGCAGCCGCGGGCGCAGCTCGTCGCAGGCCTGGTTCACGATCGCCTCGAGGCGCGGCAGGGTGTCGTCGCGCACCTGCCGCAGCTCGACGTGCGCCTTGCGGGTCACCTCCTCGAGGACCTTGCGCTGCTCGTCGTCGAGATGGAGCCGCCGCGAGATGTGGCGGACGACCATCTCCTCCATTCTCTCCGGGTTATCGAACCGGTGGCGCAGATGATGCAGGCCGAAGGTGGCGAACCCGAAGGCACCGCAGACGACACCGAGGAGGAAGACTCCGGCGAGCAGCCAGGCGGCGCGGGCGCGCGTCATCGGGTCACCTCCTGCGGGAGACTGTCCTCGGCCCCGGTCGGCAGGAGCGCGCCGGCGCCGTCCGACAGAACGGCGCTCCAGGCCGGGTCGCTCTCGATCAGGGAGGCGAGGCCGCTGTCGACGGCGGGTGTGGAGGCGGCGCCAAGATAGAAGCCGGCGGAGCACAGCACCAGGACGAGGGCCGCGCCGAAGGCCGGGAGCCGCAACGCTCCGACCGCGGCGTTCCAGTCGGGCTCGGGGGCGACCGCTCGTGCGGCGGCCAGCCGGGCGCGCAGCCGCGCTTCGAATCCGGGCCGCGTCACGGCGTCGCCGGGTCGCTCGCTTCCCAGGCGCAGAAGCAGGGCGCCGCGCAGGGCGGCGGCGCAGTCGCGGCAGGTCGAGGCGTGCGCGCGCATCTCCCCGGTCGGGCCGGTGAGCTCCGGCGCCCGCAGGGCTCGTTCGAACTCGCGGCAATCGATCATGACTCCCTCCCGCCGACCGTCTCCGCCAGCCGGCGCAGCGCCCGGCGCGCGCGCATCGCCCGCACCTTGACGGCGGCCCGCGTCGAGCCGGTCGCCGCCGCCACCTCGGCGGCCGACAGCCCTTCCAGATCGAGCAGCACCAGCACGATCCGATCCCTCTCCGGCATCGAGGCCAGGAGATCGGCCGCCACGCCGCGCGCCGCCTCGACGCGTTCGGCGTCGAGCGCCTCGCCGAGGAGCGCCGCATCGAGCCAGCCGGCGGCGTCGTCCGACAGGTCGCTCAGGACGACCTCGGGGCGGCGCCTTCTCCGCCGCAGGCCGTCGCGACAGGCGTTGGTGGCGATCCGCATGAGCCAGTGCTCGAAGGGGGCGTCCGCGCGGTAGCGGCCGGCGGCCCGGTGCAGCCTCATGAAGACCTCCTGCACGATCTCCTCGGCATCCTCGCGGCGGCGGAAGAACCGCAGCGCCAGGCGCAACAGCCGATCCTTCCAGCGCCCGACCAGAACGTCGAAGGCCGCCGCGTCACCCTTGGCGGCCAGGGCCACCAGGGACGGATCGGTCGCCTCGTCGCCCACCCCTTTCATCACCAGGAGCCTCGTCGGAGACGCGCGCGGGCCGGCCCCGGCCCCGGCGGCATC
Source organism: Candidatus Polarisedimenticolia bacterium (assembly GCA_035762745.1). Taxonomy (GTDB): domain Bacteria; phylum Acidobacteriota; class Polarisedimenticolia; order Gp22-AA2; family Gp22-AA2; genus DASTNM01. The sequence goes on along the minus strand of DASTNM010000089.1, from coordinate 511 downwards.
GAGCCGCCGATCCCGCGCGCCTTCCGCCGCTCACAGGGCGTCGATGAAGTCGGCGGCGTGCTCGCGCCAGATCGATCGCCCCAGGTCGATCCGCTTGCCGACCTTCGCTTCGAGCCGCTCGAGGAGCGCATCGACTTTGACGCGCTGCTCGTCGCTCAGGATTCCGCGCATCTTCGAGAACAGGACCGCCTTCTCGACCGCGAGATCGACGTCCGCCGCGGCGGCCTTCTTGGCCGCCGACCGCACCGCGCTCTCGTCCAGAGTGGCGGCGTGGATCGCCTCGAAGAGCGCCTTGTGGGCGGTCATCTTCCTGTCGAGGAGCGGCTCGATCGTCGACCGCTCGTCCTTGAGGATCGCCTTGAGGCTCTCCTTCTGATCGTCCGACAGGTTGAGATCGGCGAGGACGCGGTGGAGCCCGAACCCACCGCCGCCGAAGCCGTGCTCCGCGAAGCGCGGTGCGGCAGCCGCCGCGCCGAGAGTCAGGAGCCCCGCGACCGCCAGTGACGCGATT
>DASTNM010000088.1:0-2187 GCA_035762745.1 Candidatus Polarisedimenticolia bacterium | reverse complement strand
GCTGCGGCCGCTTTCCTCCCTCGAGATCGAGCTGGGACTCCGCTGGGATCGCCAGACACTCACGGCGGAGAGCGAGGTCAGTCCGCGCCTGCAGCTGCTCTATCTCCCGGGGGCACGAAGCGCGCTGCGGCTGGGCTGGGGGCGTTACGTCCAGCCACAGGAGGCGAGCGAGCTCCAGGTGGAGGACGGGGTCGATCGGTTCTCTCCCGCCGAGCGCGCCGATCTCCGCTCGGTCCGTCTCGATCACACTTTCCTGGGCGGGGCCCATCTCGGCGTCGAGGCCTATCGGAAGGAGATGGATCACCTTCGCCCGCGCTACGAGAACCTTCTCAACCCGATCCAGATCTTCCCGGAGACGGCGCCGGATCGCGTGCGCGTCTCCCCGGCGCGCTCGAGCGCGAGAGGGATCGAGATCCTCCTGTCCGTCGATCGGAACGAGCCGTTCCGTTGGTGGGCGGGCTGCGCGCTGGCCGCCGTCGAGGACGAGATCCAGGGGCAGATGGTCCCGCGCAGCTGGGACCAGAGGCGGTCGTTTGACTTCGGGCTGAGCTATCGCCGCGGCGACAGGTGGGAGCTCAGTCTCGCCGGTGTCTATCACACCGGCTGGCCGTCGACCGCCGTGGGCGCCGGCCTGACGCCGGGCCCGGATGGCACGCCGATCGTGCAGCCGATCCTCGGCCCCCGCAACGCCGATCGTTACCCGTCCTTCCACCGTCTGGACGTGAGGGCGAGCCGGCAGATCCGTCTCGGCCGGGGGAGCCTGAGCCTGTTCGTCGAAGTGACGAACCTCTACGGCCGCGAGAACGTCTGCTGCACGACAGACCTGCGCTATCGACCCCGCGCCGACGGGACGGTCGACGTCGATCGCGCCGAGGGCCACTGGCTGCGAGGTGTCCCGAGCTTCGGTCTTACCTGGGATTTCGGCCCGTAAGGATCTCGACTCAGGCCGGGCCTAGAGTCTCCCCAGGAACTCGAGAACCGCCCGGCGATCGGAGTCGCTGAGCGCCGCGAAGCGGTCGCGCGCCCGCGTCCCTTCCCCGCCATGCAGCCGGATCGCCGCCTCGATCGTGGCGGCGCGTCCGTCGTGCAGGAACCGGCCCCTGAGACGCAGCCCCATGAGCGGCTCGGTGCGGAACTCGGCCGGCGTCGCCAGTCCCAGGCAGACGTCCGCCAGGTCCGGGCCCATGTCGTGAAGGAGCAGGTCGGTGTAGGCGCCGACCTTCTTGTGTCGCAGGGCCCGCACGGGGCTGTCGCCCGTCCGGAGCCAGGGGCGGTGGCAGGAGACACAGCGGATCGACTCGAAGACCCGCTCGCCCTGCCGGGCCGAGAAGGCCGGCCTTTCCGGCGCCGGGGGGGCCAGGAAGCGCACGAACGCGTCGGCCAGAAGGAGGTCGTCGCCGCTGATCTCCGGCTCGGGAACGGGATCGACGCCGGGCGGGAGCGGCGTTCCGGCGACGGTCTCTTCGACCGGCTGGTCCGGGCTCGTCACCCCCTGCTCGAAGAGGAACGCCCCGGTGTTGAATTCGCGCAGCGTCGGGACGAACGCCTTGCGACCGAAACGACCGATCCGGCCGTCGGGGGAACGATTCGGCCGTCCGGAGACGCCGTCGTGATCCCTGTCGTCGGGGTCGGCCAGGTCGAGGATCTCCTCGTCGGGCACGGCGTCCAGAAGCCCGAGGCCCATGAGCGGCGGCGTCGTGCGTCTGGCGCGAGCCGTCGCGCGGGACGGGATCGGCTCCTCATCGATGCCGAGCGCCGCCTTCAGCGCCGGCGTGACGTGCAGCTGGTAGACGGGACCGCCGAGATCCGTCAGGGCGTCGCATGTCCCGTCGGGTCGGGACGCGGCGGCGTGGATCTCCACCTCGTCGCCGATGCCACCGGACGCCGGGTCCTCGTGACACTCGCCGCAGGCGACGGCGTTGAACAGCGGGCCGAGCCCCGTCTCCGGGGTGAACTCTCGGGTGAACACGAGACGCCCGCGATCGAACCGGTCGCGCTGGACGCGCGTCAGCCCGCGAAGCGGCTCGCCGGGCTTCGGGGGCCTGGCGCAGCCGATCGCGAACAGCAGTGCCGTCACTCCCAACGCGGTGCTCCAGAATCCTGCTTTGATGATCATGGTCCTCCCTCCCTCGAACCGGTGTTTCCGAAAAAAACCTGCCACCCGCCTCGAGTTCCATTCCGATGACA
>DASTNM010000087.1:0-2618 GCA_035762745.1 Candidatus Polarisedimenticolia bacterium | reverse complement strand
CGGCCGCCGTGGGGTCGTCCTCCTTCACGGAGAGGCGCGCGCTCTCGGCGACGTGGTTCAGGGTGTCGGGATCGACGCAGCCGTTCGGGTCGTCGATGGCGGGCACCTTCATCCCCACCGCCGCCTCCTGCAGCCGGCCGTAGCCGTCCAGGACGGTCAGGGTCGGGCAGTAGATCGTCTTGTTCTCCTGCGCCAGGCGCAGGAACTCGTCGCTCACCGGAAGATCCTCGACGCTGTGCACCAGGAGGTTGGCCCTGGCGCGCAGGGCGACGGTGGCCTCCTTCAATCCCGTGGCGTGGACGATCAACGGGATCTTGCGCGTCCGCGCCTCTTCGCCCGCGGCCAGGACCGCCTTGGACATGTCGTCGAAGTTCCTCTCCTCCACCGGGATGAACCAGACCTTGACCGCATCGGCGCCGTGGGAGGCGAGGTAGCGGACGCCGGCACGCGCGTCCTCCTCGCTGCCGAGGTAGATGAACTGCCTCTCGGCCGGCAGGTTCAGCCAGAAGTCCAGGGTCGACAGGAGCGGCCCCGCCGCCGCGACGTGCGGCGCCAGCGGCTCGGCTTCGGCGCGCCCCCTGAGGTCCCAGGTCCAGGGGTAGCCCCCGACGTCGAAGACCGCCGTCACCCCCGAGCAGAGATACGACCGCAGGAAGCGCTCCGGGTGGGCGCGCAGGCCGGCCTCGACCTTCGCGTAGGGATAGCGGTCGCGGACGTCGATGAAATCGGGCCGGCCGTCGGCCCAGCCGGTCTGCGAGAAGTGCACGTGCGCGTCGACGATCCCCGGCGTGATGAAGAGCCCCTTGAGATCGAGGAGATCGATCCCCCGGGGAGGAGGACATTGGGCCCGGCTCCCGGCGCAATCGATCTTTCCGCCGCGCAGGATCACCACCGCGTCGGGGACCGGAGGGGAGCCTGTGCCGTCCAGAAGCGTCGCGCCGACCAGCGCCCTGGGCGGGGGCGGAGTCCCGGGCGGAGCGCTGAAGGCGGTCGAGACGGCGATCTTCCAGCCCGTGCCGGTCTTGCCGTCACCGCTCTTGACGAAGAAGCGCTCGGAGATTCCGGTCTCTTCCTTGGCCCCGTAGCGCACGCGGTAGCGATAGGTCCCGTAGACCAGCCCCGGCCGGATCGGGACGAGCTGGAGGTCCAGCCCCTCGAAGAGATCGGGCCAGTCGTCTCCCGACTCCTTCACGAACGCGTCGTACCCCATCCGGACCCCCTCCGGCCCCGTCAGGGCGAGAGTCGCGGACCGGAGGTAGCAGGCCAGATAGGCGTCGCGATCGCGCCGGCGGATGGCGTCGAGGTTCTTCTCGAACAGCGAGCGCGCCGCGGCGATGTCGGCGTCCGCCGCGCCGGCCTTGGCGCCTGGGACAGTCCCGGGCGCGGCCGCTCCGCGTGGCACCGCGGCGCCGCGCGGCGTTGACAGAGAGAGCGGCAGGAGAAGCGCTATGACCCACAGGCGTGCGAGTAATCGACGAGGCGCGGCGAACCGGCTCATGATCCCCTCCGAGGACGCGATTGTTCATCGTATCATCACGCCGGGCCCGTTCGGCACCTTCAGCCCGCCGCTTCGGGGGACCTCATGATCCGACAGGCCATGCTGGTCGCCGCGCTGCTCTTCGCCCTGTTCGTGCTCGGGTTCGGAGGGGGCGGTCGGACGGACGGGGACCGCAAATCCGACGCGCCCGCGAAGGGCCGTACGCCGGCCACGCAGCCGCCGCAGCCCTCCGAAGGGCCCGGCTCGATGGACTACCCGCACTCGAGCGTCACGAAGCAGGCTTCATCGACCACATCGCGCGCCGGGGCAGCATCGTCATCTACCCGATCTTCGAGGCGACCCGCACGGACGACGCGCTGGAGATGATGCGGCAGGCCATCCGGGCGACGAAGACCGCCATCGAGCGCGTCAGGAAGGGGCCGATCAGGCCGCGCCTCGACCGGTTCGCCATCGTCGGCCACTCGCTCGGTGGCGGGCTCACGCCGCAGGTGGCCGCGCGCGCCGAGAAGGAAGGGCTGCCGGTCCCCAGAGCGATCATGCCGATGGAGCCGGGATGGCGGAACCAGGCGGACTACCCGACCGAGGCGCTGAAGGAGATCCCGGCTTCCGTCCTGGCCCTGGTGATCGTCGGAACCGACGACCAGTTCGCCGCGACCCGCCAGGCCAGGCCGATCTTCGATGCGATGCGGCGGGTCCCGAGCGACCGGAAGCGCGTTATCGCGTTGTACTCCGACGATCACGGCACCGCCCCCCTGATCGCGGACCACGCCGCGCCCCTGTCTCCGCGCGACGATTACGGCCCCGCCTTCACCGCCCAACAGCAGAGGCGCCGCGACCTGGTGAACAGGATCACCGGCATGCGCGAGGGGGAGATCGACGCCCTCGACTTCTACGGCTTCTGGAAGCTGTTCGACGCGCTGTGCGACGCCGCCTTCTCCGGCAAGTCGATCGACGCGGTCGTCTCGCCGGACAGCCTCGCCATGGGCAACTGGTCCGACGGCACGCCGGTCAAGCCGATGCAGGCGACCCTGGCGCCGTGAGGGCGCCGGGATGGAGGAGTGTGCTATGGTCGGGCTCATCCACGGGGCTGGCTGAGATCGGAGGCCGACGATGACCAGGA
>DASTNM010000086.1:0-9766 GCA_035762745.1 Candidatus Polarisedimenticolia bacterium | reverse complement strand
TGGGGGAACGGGCGCCGCAGGAGGTCTTCCCGATCGTGGCCGACTTCCTGCGCCGCACCTCCTCCCCTCTGCCCTGAGTCACCCCCGGAAGCCGCGTCGCCGTGGAACCCTGGAAGTTGACACAGGAGAGGCGGGCCCTATAATGCGAGCGCTGTTCTACGATGGTGGATTCCAATAACCCCACCGGAGGAGGCCCCCGTGAGAACGAGACCGGCATCCATTGCACTACTCCTGGCGCTCAGCGGCGCCGCGCTGATTTCCCTGGCCGCCGAGGCGAAGAAGGCCGAGGCGCCCAAGACCCCCTGGAAGCTCGTCGGGCAGCTCGAGGAGGCCTGCTCGTGCAGCGCCGCCTGCCCCTGCTGGTTCGGATCGAAGCCGACGAAGATGACCTGCGGCGGAGGGCAGGTGCTGTTCATCGAGAAGGGCAACTACGGCAGCGTCCCGCTCGACGGACTGGCGGTCGCCAGCATGGGGCAGAGCCCGGCGGGGAAGGGGATGATGGAGTCGTTCGGCAACTGGGACTTCAGCTACACCTACCTCGACGAGAAGGCCAGCCCGGAGCAGCGCCAGGCGCTGCAGGCGATCGCCGAGAGGGTGCTGCCGGTGGCCGCCTCGCAGAAGAAGGAGTTCCGCGTCTCCCCCATCACCCGCGCCGTCGAGGGGAAGGAGCACAAGATCTCGCTCGGCCAGTACGGCAGCTTCGGTGGACACCTGATCGAAGGGGGGCTCGGCGGCTCGGTGAAGATCACCAATCCTCCCGGCGCCGACCCCTTGCACCACGAGTACCAGCAGGGACAGACGACGGCGATGGCCTACAACGACGCGGGGCAGAACTGGAGCTTCGAGGGCTCGAACTACATGTTCGGGACCTTCCAGATCGACAGCGCACAGTACGAGAAGTACGCCGCCGGCCTGGCCCAGAAGATGCAGCCCAACAAATAATCCTCCGATCTCATTGCTGCGGCATCCCCGGTGAACCGGGGATGCCGCAGCCCTCCCAGGGCTTCCCGAAAAGGGGTCCGCTCTGGTAGACTGTCGGTTCATCAGCCGCCACAAAAAGGCCAGGAAACCCACGGAGCAGCCCTGCCGGGGCCGGCCAGGCGATCCGGAGGCGCTATGCCACGGACGGGGCGGCGGGGAGGTGTACGCATCATGACCAGTTTTGACGCCATCGTAAGCCGCTACGGAGAGCGGACCAGGAAGTCCCGCGAGCTGCACGAGGAGGCCAAGCGCCTCCTGCCGCGGGGCGTCTCCTCCAACTTCCGGGTGGTCGATCCGAACCCGCTGTTCATCGAGTCGGCAGTCGGCACGACGATGACGGACGCCGACGGCAACCGCTACATCGATTTCTCGATGGCCTTCGGGGCGATGATGGTCGGCCACGCCCACCCGCGGGTGGTGCAGGCGGTCGAGGCGCAGGCGAAGAAGGGGACGCTGCACGCCATGCCCCATCGTCTGGAGGCCTCCGTGGCGCGCGAGCTGAAGAACCGCTTCGGCCAGGAGCAGTGGCGCTTCTCGAACTCCGGCACCGAGGCGACGATGCACGCCATCCGTCTGGCGCGCGGCTACACCGGCCGGTCGAAGGTGATCAAGTTCGAGGGGGCCTATCACGGCGCCCATGACACGGTCCTGGTCAGCGGCAAGCCGGCGCTGCGTCTCACCGGCCACAAGAGGCGCCCGCGCCCGATCCCCGCCAGCGAGGGAATTCCGGCCGAGTCCTACGCCCACACCCTGGTCGCCACGTTCAACGACCTGGACTCGGTGCGCGGCCTGTTCGAAGAGCACCTCAATGACGTCGCCTGCCTCATCGTCGAGCCGATCATGCTGAACATGGGCGTGACCGAGCCGGACCCCGGTTTCCTGGCCGGCCTGCGCGCGCTGTGCGACGAGTTCCAGGCCCTGCTGATCTTCGACGAGGTGAAGACCGGCGTGAAGATCGCCCCGGGCGGGGCGACCGAGCACTACAAGGTCCAGCCGCACATCACCGTGCTGGCCAAGGCGATCGGCGGCGGCATGCCGCTGGCCGCCTTCGGCGCCTCCGCCGACATCATGGAGGAGCTGAACTCCCTGCGCGTCATCCACGTCGGCACCTACGCCAGCAACCCGGTCACGCTGGCGGCGGCCGAGGTGACGCTCAAGGAGATCCTCACCGACGAGGCCTACAAGAAGTCCTTCGCCCTCAATCGCAGGCTGGTGGACGGGTACAGCGCCCTGATCCGCGAGCACAAGCTGCCGTACTACGCCAACGGCGTCGGCTCGATGGGGACGATCAACTTCAGGAAAGACGTGATGAAGAACTACCGCGACTGGTACGTCTCGGACCGGAAGGCCTCGCACGCCTGGTACCTCGGGATGCTGAACGAGGGAATCATCCCGCAGCCGCCCGGCCCCGACGAGCAGTGGACCATCAGCGTGCAGCACACGGAGGCCGACGTCGACGCGCACCTCAAGGCGTTCGCCAAGCTGGTGCCGCTCCTGAAGTCGCTGTAGCTCACGCGTCCCAAGACGAAGAGCCGGAGGACTCCGCACGGCGGATCGACTCCGGCTCTTTTTTTGCCCGGAGGATGGAAGACGGGCCTGGGGAGGGCGATCCCCTCCCGCCGGCGGACCGTGCGGCCCACCGGTCGGGAGGACACTGGATGTGGAGTCAGTCGGGCGGGGGCGCCCGGGCGCCAGCCGGCCCGCCGTTGCGCGGGGCCTACTTCAAGTGCTTGGAGACCAGCTTGGTCATCTCGAACATGCTGACCGTCTTCTTGCCGCCGAACACCTTCTTGAGCTTGTCGTCGGCGTTGATGTTCCGGCGGTTCTTGCTGTCCTGCAGCTTGTGCTTCTTGATGTAGTCCCAGATCTTCTTCGTGACCTGGGTCCGCGGCAGAGGCTTCGATCCGACGACCTCCGCGAGCATGGCGCTGGGCGTCATCGGCTTCATGAACGCGGCGCTCGGTTTGCGACCCTTCTTTGCGGCCATCTCCACCTCCAGCGATTAGGGTTGAAAACGGTCCACTGAAAGCCCCGGAGACTCTACCACGGGTGGGCCCCCGCCGCGCCTGTTACGTCGCGAGGCCGCCCCGCCGGGGGTTATCCCGTTCCCCCCTGGGCGATCAGTCTCCAGACCATACCGGCCATCGCCCCCGCGGGGACCAGGAGGTGGATCGGCAGGCGCGTCGTCTTCAGGAGCAGGAACGACAGCAGGGCCAGGGCCAGGGCGAAGGCGTCGAGGACGCCAACCCCGGGGAAGAGCACGCGGCCGCCGAACGTCACCGCCAGGTTCAGGATCACGCCGACGACCGCCGAGGTGACCCCGACCAGCGCCGCCTGAATCCTCCGGTTGCCGGCCAGGAGCTCGACGTACGGCGCGCCGGCGAAGATGAACATGAAGCAGGGCAGGAAGGTGACGTAGGTCGTGACCAACCCGCCGAGGACGGCGTTGGCCAGGGGGTCGAACCCGCCGTGCATCGTCCAGGCCCCGAGGAAGCCGACGAACTGCGTCACCATGATCAGCGGGCCCGGCGTCGACTCGGCGAGAGCCAGCCCCTGCACCATCTGCTGCGGCGCCAGCCAGCCGTAATGGTTCACCGCGACGTCGGCGACGTAGCTCAAAACCGCATAAGCGCCGCCGAAGGTGACGAATGCGGCCCTGGTGAAGAACAGCGCCTCGCGGACCAGGACGTCGGCGCCGCCGCGCCACAGCCACAATCCACCCACCGGGACGGTCCAGAGGAGCAGGAAGAGGAGGCCGATCCGCACCAGCCGGGACAGTGGCGGATAGGTCGGAGGGGCGGACTCTGCCGGTGCCGCGCCGGGGACGTGCCCGCGCGGCCGGAAGACCTGAGGCCAGCGGCGCTGCAGCGCCATGCCCGCCAGGGCCGCCGCGGCGATCACCGCCGGGAACGGCACGCCGAAGACGAAGAGAGCGAGGAAGGCGGCCGCGGCGAAGAGGAGGAGAGCGCGATGGTGCAGCGCCCGCCGGCCGATCCGCATCACCGCCTCGGCGACGATGGCGATCACCACCGGCTGGACTCCATAGAGGAGCCCGGCGATGGCCGGCACGTCGGCACGGGCGGCGGCGAGCCAGGACAGGAACATCAGAACGAAGATCGACGGGATGACGAAGAACGATCCGGCGGCGAGGCCTCCGAGAGTCCCGTGCAGGCGCCAGCCGGTATAGATGGCGAGCTGCTGGGCCTCCGGGCCGGGAAGGATCATGCAGAAGTTCAACGCCCGGAGGAACTGCTCCTCCGTGATCCAGCGCTTCCGCTCGACCAGCTCGCGGTGCATGATGGCGATCTGGCCTGCGGGGCCGCCGAAGTTGATGAAGCCGAGCCTGACCCAGAAGCGGAACGCTTCGCGGAAGGGGACGCCCTGAGCCGGGCTCACCATTTCTTGAAGACGACGACCACCGCCCCCACCATCATCGAGAAGCCGACGAGGTAGTTCCACTTCAGCTCCTCCTTGAGGTAGAGGACCGAGAAGACGCAGAAGACCAGGAGCGTGATGACCTCCTGGATCGTCTTGAGCTGGGCGGTGCTGAACTGGTAGCTGCCGATCCGGTTGGCGGGCACCTGAAAGCAGTACTCGACGAAGGCGATGAGCCAGCTCACGAACACCGCCCAGATCAGAGGGGAGTTGCGGTACTTCAGGTGGCCGTACCAGGCGAAGGTCATGAAGATGTTGGAGAGCGTCAGCAGGACGATCGTTCTCATCGGCGCAGGGACCCCCTCCTCGCGCTAGGCGAGAGCCGGCTTCAGCCAGACCAGCCCGAGTGTCTCATACCCCTGGCCTGGGTGTCGTCGCTCCTGGTCATCGGGGCGGAGCGGCGTGTCGTAGCGGGGGTTTCCGAGGAGCCGCAGCGGGCAGGATCCGGTCAGCCTGAGGTAGATCCGCTCGTTGGCCTGCTCGGTGGTCATGTCGAGAGTGATGATCAGCCGCCCCCCGGGCTTCAGGACGCGCCCGAACTCCCGCATGCAACCCCCCCAGAGATCCGCCGGGATGTGCTCGATGACGCTCAGGCAGAAGACCCTGTCGAAGTGAGCGTCGGGGAACCGCAGATGATCGGCAGGGTCGGGGGCGTAGCGAACGGCCCGGGCGCCGCCGCCGGGAAGCCCCCAGAGGGTCCGGATGCCGGCCACCCTGAAGATCGCCCGCTTCGCCAGCGAGCGGGCGTTGCGGTAGAGGCTCTTCTGCGGGTCGAGGACCAGGCGGGCCCCCTCGTCGAGGGAGGGATCGACCACGAAGCTGTCGTGACCCTGCGCGGCGAGGTAAGGGGCGAACGGGCTCCCGCCACCCCCGACGTCCAGCGCGCGCAGACTCCGCCCGCCCAGGTCGGCCGCCTGGATCGCCCAGGGATATTCCCAGGCCCGCGACCAGTGATCGTAGCCGGTCAGGCTGCGCAGGCGGGCGCTCTTGAGCAGGAGCGGACGAAACCATCGCGGCTGCTGCGACAGGGACAGCCGCAGCATCTCGGCGTACGTCGCCCGAAAGGGCTCCGAGGCACAGTCCCGCATGTCGAGAAGCCTGGATTCCATGGCCGCTCAGTCTAAACTCAACGGCTCTCCGGCAGAAAGGGTCGTTTCGCGTCGCGGAGAGGCCACGACCGAGGCATAATCGCGCCCATGAAGATCTTCCACTTCAGTCCCGCCCTGCCCCGCACCCCGGCGTTCACGGCCGGCGACGGGGTGATTCTGCTCGGGCTGGCGGCGCTCCTGTATGCCGGCGGGAGACTGGCCCTGCACGCCCCCGCGGTGGTGCGGGGACCGGAGATCTCCCTCGCCCTGCCGGCCCTGCCCTGGTATGCGCTGCTGTCGACCGGGCGCATGGCGGTGGCCTACGCCCTCTCCCTGATCTTCAGCCTGGTCTATGGCTACGCGGCGGCCCGCAACCGCACCGCGGGGCGGGTGCTGATGCCCCTCCTGGACGTGCTGCAGAGCGTGCCGATCCTCTCGTTCCTGCCGGTCGTCCTGCTCAGCCTCTCCGCCGTGCTCCCCCAGAACGTCGCCGCCGAGCTGGCGGCGATCATCCTGATCCTGACCTCGCAGGCCTGGAACATGACCTTCAGCGTCTACCAGTCGATGACCACGGTCCCGGGGGAGCTGCGCGAGGCGGCGGCGATCTTCCGCCTCGATCCGTGGCTGAGGTTCCGGACGCTCGAGCTGCCGTTCGCCACCCTCGGGCTGGTCTGGAACAGCATGATGAGCTGGGCCGGCGGCTGGTTCTTCCTGATGGCCGCGGAGATCTTCAGCGTCGGCGCGCGCGACTTCCGCCTCCCCGGCCTCGGAGCCTATCTGCAAGTGGCGGCCAACCGCGGCGACCTGCGGGCGGTGCTGGCGGGGGTCGGCACGCTGGTGCTGGTCATCGTCCTGCTCGACCAGCTCGCCTGGCGACCGATCCTCGCCTGGGCCGATCGCTTCAAGCTCGAGATGACCGCCGGCGAAGCGCCGCCCGAGTCGTGGTTCCACGATCTGCTCTCCCGCGCCTGGATCGTCGAGCGCGTCGGGGAGCGCCTCTGGGAGCCGTTCAACGAGAGGCTCGACCACCGCCTGCACGAGCGCCTGGCGGCGCGCGCCGAGGCGAGGTCCGAGGAGCGGCGGGGCCCCTCGCGGTCCGTCGTCGTCGCCGCGATCCTGCTGCTGCTCGCCACCCTCTACGGCGGGTGGTGCGCGGCGCAGGCGCTGCGGGGACTGCCGGCGGCGGCCTGGGGCCGGATCGGCCTCGGTCTCCTGGCGACCTTCGGGCGGGTCGCGGTGGCGCTGACGTTCGCCCTGCTCTGGACCATCCCCGTCGGCGTGGCGATCGGCACCAGTCGCAGGCTGGCGGCGATCCTGCAGCCGGTGGTCCAGGTGATCGCCTCGGTGCCGGCCACGGCCCTCTTCCCGATCCTGCTTCTGGCGCTTCTCCGGCTGCGCGGCGGGCTGAACCTGGCGGCCATACTGTTGATGCTGATGGGCACGCAGTGGTACCTGCTGTTCAACGTCATCGCCGGGGCCTCGGCGATCCCCCAGGACCTGCGCTACACCACGGACCTCCTGCGTCTGTCGTCCTGGGATCGCTGGCGCACCCTGATCCTGCCGGCGCTCTTTCCCTACCTCGTCACCGGCGCCATCACGGCGAGCGGCGGCGCCTGGAACGCCAGCATCGTCGCCGAGCAGGTCGAGTTCGGCGGGCAGACGCACGCCACCCGCGGTGTCGGGGCGATCATCGCGCAGGCGACGAACGCGGGGGATTATCATCTGTTGCTCGCGGGAACGCTGGCGCTGATCGTCACCGTGGTCTCGATCAACCGGACCTTCTGGCGCTGGCTGTACCGCGTGGCGCGGGATCGCTACCGCATGGAGTGAGACAGTGCCCGAGACGATCGTCGAGAAAGCCCCGACACCCGCCGACGCCGCCAGCCTCCTGGTGCTTCGCGACGTCGGCAAGGACTACGGCACCGCCGGCAAGAAGTTCGTCGCCGTCGAAAAGATCAGCCTGGCGGTGCGCCCGGGAGAGTTCGTCTGCCTCCTGGGGCCGTCCGGGTGCGGCAAGTCGACGCTGCTGCGAATCGTCGCCGGGCTGCAGGCGACCAGCTCGGGGACGGTCCTGTATCGCGGGCGGCCGCTGGACGGGGTCAACCCGTACGCCACGATCGTCTTCCAGACCTTCGCGCTCTACCCGTGGCTGACGGTGCAGGAGAACGTCGAGGTGGCGCTCAAGGCGAAGGGGGTGCCGCCCGGCGAGCGCCATCCGCGGGCGCTGAAGCTGATCGACACGGTCGGGCTGGACGGCTTCGAGTCGGCCTACCCGCGGGAGCTGTCGGGGGGGATGCGGCAGAAAGTTGGATTCGCGCGCGCCATGGCGGTGGAGCCGGAGCTGCTCTGCCTCGACGAGCCGTTCTCGGCCCTGGACGTCCTGTCGGCCGAGGCGCTGCGCGGCGAGTTGATGGAGCTGTGGCTGAACCGGTCGATCCCGACGAAGGCGATCCTGATGGTCACGCACAACATCGAAGAGGCGGTCCTGATGGCCGACCGGATCGTCGTGATGGCCAAGGACCCCGGGCGCATCGTGACCGAGATGCCGGTCGCCCTGCGCCACCCGCGCCGCCGCAAGGACACCGCCTTCCAGGCGATCGTCGACCAGGTCTACGCCGCCGTGGCCGGCAAGCCGAGGGCGGAGGCCGAGGCGCTCGGGGTGCGCCCCGGACAGGTGGGGCGGATCCGCCGCCTCCCGGCGGCGCGGCTCAACGCCCTCGCCGGGCTCCTCGAGAAACTCGCCTCCGAGGGCGGACGGCAGGATCTCTACCGCCTGAGCGCCGAGCTGGTGATGGAGCTCGACGACATGCTGCCGGTCGTCGAAGCGGGGGAGATCCTCGGGCTGGCCACGGTTCAGGAAGGGGACCTGCTGCTCACGCCGCTCGGCCAGGCCTACGCCGACGCCAGCATCCTGACGCGCAAGGAGCTGCTCGCCGGGAGGGCGCTGCGGCTGCCGATGATCTCCTGGATCTACGAGACCCTGCAGCAGGACGACGACCAGCGTGTCGCCGAGGAGTACTTCCTCGACAAGCTCCGTCCCGAGCTGGCGCACCTGGCCGAGAAGGAGCTCGACATCGCCATCTCCTGGGGACGGCACGCCGAGCTCTTCGCCTTCGACGACGACACCGACGAGCTCTATCTGGAGAAGTAGCGGTGCCTACTTGTACCAGCCGATCGGCTTCTCGTCGAGGTTCATCCAGACCTGCTTGACCTCGAGGAACTCGTCGAGACCGTGGGTGCCGAGCTCGCGCCCGAACCCCGACTGCTTGTAGCCGCCCCACGGCGCCTCGACCGAGGCCGGCTGCATGTGGTTGACCCAGACGATGCCGGCGCGCAGGCGACGCACGGCCCGCATGACCTTGAAGACGTCGCGCGTCCAGACCGCCGCGGCGAGGCCGAACGGCGTGTCGTTGGCGATGCGGTAGGCGTCCTCCTCCTTGTCGAACGGGATGACCGACATGACGGGGCCGAAGATCTCCTCGCGCGCGATGCGGGCGTTGTTGTCGACGTCGTAGAAGATCGTCGGCTGCACGAAGAACCCCTTCTCCGCCCCCTTCGGCAGGTCGGTCGCCCGGCCGCCGCCGATCGCCACCTTCGCCTCCTTCCTGCCGATGTCGATGTACGACAGCACCTTGTCGTACTGCTCCTGGTTGACGAGCGGCCCCATCCTGGTCTCGGGGTCGATCCCCGGCCCGAGCCGGATCTTTTTCGCCTTCTCGACCATGCCGTCGAGGAGCTTCTTGTAGATCGGCCGCTGCACCAGGACGCGGCTGCCGGCGGAGCAGACCTCCCCCTGATTGATGAAGACGCCGAAGAGCGCCCCCTCCACGGCCGCCTCGAAATCGGCGTCGGCGAAAAAGATGTTGGGCGACTTCCCTCCCAGCTCGAGCGACACGCGCTTGGTCGTGGCCGAGGCGTCGCGCATGATCTGCCGGCCGACCTCGACGCTTCCGGTGAAGGAGATCTTGTCGACGTCGGGGTGGTTGACGATGGCGCTGCCGATCGTGCCGCCGAAGCCGCTCAGGGTGTTGACCACGCCCGGCGGCACCCCGGCCTCGTTGAAGCATTTCGACAGCTCGAGGACCGACAAAGGGGTCGGCTTGGCCGGCTTGAGGATGATCGTGCAGCCGGCGGCGATCGCCGGCGCCACCTTCTGCACCGCCATCATGATCGGGTAGTTCCAGGGGACGATCAGGGCGGCGACCCCGACCGGCTCCCGGAGCGTCATCCCGAACGCCTGGCCGGGCACTGGCAGGACCTCG
>DASTNM010000085.1:0-3406 GCA_035762745.1 Candidatus Polarisedimenticolia bacterium | reverse complement strand
GCCCAAAGCCGTTCTCCTATGATCCCGAGGCATCCCGCAACGCCTCGATCCGCCTCTTCAACGTCACCTTGTTCCGCAGCAGCTCGTCGACCACAGCCGCCTCCCCGCCACGCTCCAGCCGCTTCTGGATGTCACCCATCTGCCTCTGGAACCGCTCGGCGCGCAGCGCCCTGAGGCACCCGCGCCCCTCCTCCAGGGTCGCGGGTGGATGGGGCGTGGCCGCGATCCTGGTCAGCAACTCCCGGGCTGCGTCGCTGATATCGGCGCCCACCCGAGGATAAGTCACGTCGTCTCCTTTTTCCACCAGCCGCCGGATCGCGCGAATGACCTCGGTGATCCGGCTCCGTTCCAGGTCTTCCTCTTCGACGATCTCACCGAGGAGCGCCTCGCGCACCCCGGCGTCGTCCATCACCGCCCGCAGCAGCCGCGACTCGGCCTCGCTCACCAACCGCGTGCCCGCGGCGGCCGCGGTTCCCGCCGGTCCGAGGTCGCGCCGTCTCTCGCGAACGGCGCCGTTCAGCTCCTGCAGGACCATCCGGTCCTCGATCCCGAAGACCGTCGCCAGCATCTCGACGTGACCGGCCCGCCGCACCGGGTTGTCGAGCCGCGCCAGGAACGGCAGCACCCCGTTCAGGGCCTCGACCTTCCCCTTCGACGTCGCCAGGTCGACCCGCGCGGCCACCTCGCGCGCCAGGAACTCGATGTACGGCAACGCCTCCGTCAGCCGCTTGCGGTAGGCGTCGACCCCGTGCTCCCTGACGTACAGGTCCGGGTCCTGCTTGCTCGGCAGCGCCACCACCTGCACCTCGAAGCCGTTCTCCAGCAGGACCTCGAGGCTGCGCTTCGTCGCCGCCCGGCCGGCCGCGTCGGGATCGAAATTCACCACCACGCGGTCGGTGTATCTCTTCAGAAGCCTGACGTGCCCCGCGGTGAAACCGGTCCCGAGCGTGGCCACCACGTGCGCCACCCCCGCCTGGTGGAGGGCGATGGCGTCCATGTACCCCTCGACCAGGACCGCGTACCCTTCCTTGCGAACCGCCTCCTTCGCCAAAGGCAGGGCGTACAGGTTCTCACCTTTGCTGAACGCCGCCGTCTCCGGCGAGTTCAGGTACTTCGGCTCGCCCCCGTCGATCACCCGGCCGCCGAAGCCGATCACTTCATCGGACAGGTTGACGATCGGGAAGATCACCCGGTCGCGGAAGCGGTCGTACGTGCGTCCGGTCTCTTCCTTCCTCGCCAGGAGCCCGGCCAGGACCGCCTGCTCCTCCGGCAGCGAGCGCGCCAGGTGGGCCTTGACGCCGCTCCACCCCTCGGGGGCGTACCCCAGGAGGAACCGCTCGACCGTCTCCGGCGCGATCCCTCTCCCCGCCAGGTACCGCCGCGCCTTCTCCCCCGCCGGGCGCGTGAACTGCTCCCGGAAATACCCGAGCGCCTGCCGGTTGACCGCCAGGACCTTCTGGCGATCGCTGTCCTCACCGCGTCGCGCCCCCGGCTCCGGGACAGCGATTCCGTACCGTCCGGCGAGTGTCCTCAAGGCTTCTGGAAACTCGAGCTTCTCGTACAACATCAGAAACTTGAAGACATCCCCGCCGGCACCGCACCCGAAGCAGTAGAAGAGCTGCTTGTCCGCGTCTACGTAGAACGACGGCGTCTTTTCCGTGTGGAACGGACAGAGCGCCCGGTAACGCGAACCGCTCTTCTTCAGAGGGATGTAATCCGAGACGATCTCGCGCAGATCGGCCGAGGCCCTGACGACCTCGACCACGTCGCTTCTGTCTCTCCCTCCCACGTTCTCACCCGACCCCCGGCCGCCTGGCCGATCCCCGACCGGCCAGGCAACCGCTTTGAATCCCGAGCGCCAGCAACTCAGTCGTTGAAGCGTCGCTCCTGCGCGAGTCGCTTGAGGGCCTTTTTGCGTGCTGCGAGCGCCTTGATCTTCCTTTTCTGGCTCGGCTTCAGGTAGTGCTGCCTTTTCTTCAGCTCAGAGAGGACACCCGACTTCTCGCATTTCCTCTTGAAACGCCTGAGTGCGTTTTCCAGCGACTCGTCCTCGCGTACCCGGACGAGAGGCATCCATTCATCCCTCCCTTCACACGAATTTGAAGAGAGGACGCCAACCCGGGGGAATGCGGATCCCCGAAGCCCCCTCTTGGAGGCCGGTCCAGCAGTCCTCGCATGCGCTCTGTCTAAGGCTGTCGAGCCGAGGCTAAGACTTGGCTCAACAAAGAATTACCCGTGACCCACAGACCAACGCGAGCCTAATATACGAGCCGGTTTTGGGGTTGTCAAGAAAGGGGGCCCAGAAAGGTGAAAATTCCTTCCGGGTGGTTTCATGGACTGATAAAAGTCTCCAAGAGTCTTGCCGCTAGACTGCGCTACCCTATATGAACATTCTATTTTGAGTTATTTATTACTGCTGCGGCATATCCGGCCCCGAACCCGTTATCAATATTGACCACGAGCAGCCCTGACGCACAGGAATTGAGCATACCCATCAGGGCCGCCACCCCCTTGATCCCGGTCCCGTAACCGATGCTGGTAGGTACCCCGATCACCGGCACATCGACCAGGCTGGCGACGATGCTGGGAAGGGCACCCTCCATACCGGCTACCGCTATTATCACACGTGATTTCAACAACTTGTCCATGTGGTCGAGCAGCCGATGCAGTCCCGCGATGCCGACGTCGTAGACCCTCTCCACCCTGTTCCCCATCACCTCCGCGGTCACGGCCGCCTCCTCGGCAACCCTCAGATCGGATGTCCCTGCGGCGACCACCAGAATCCCGGGGCGGTCCTGGGGCCGGCGCCCCGGCGCATGGATGCCTCCAGCCGGTGCGAGAGTGATCGCCCGCGCCTCGCGGTGGTACTTCGCCTTGGCGAACCGGACCCGGACTTTGCGGTAGATCTCCGGCGTAATCCGGGTGACCAGGACCGGCTGACGCTTCGACGCGACCCGCCCCATGATCGAGATGATCTGCGGCACGCTCTTCCCTTCGCCGTATATCACCTCCGGAAAGCCGCGCCGCAGCGCCCGGTGGTTGTCGACCTTCGCGAACCCGAGGTCCTCGTATGGGAGCGTCTTCAGCCGCCGCATCGCCTTGTCGGCCGACAAGGTCCCGCGCCGGACACGCTCGAGCATTTGTCTCAGGTGCTTGAGATTCAACGGCACATCCTCCTGCGGCCGGGATTATAGGTCATCCTTGACAGCCCGCCCGGGCTTGCGTAGCATGAGCCCGAACTGCGCGGCACGCGGGCTTTGTACGCGCCCACCCAAATCGACCAACGCACGGGATGAGCGGATGAGCCAGTCGCACGACAAGCGTCGTCACCCTCGTGTCGCCAAGCGGCTTCGGGTCAGATCCGATCACCGCGAGGCCCTCGATCTGGAGACGATCGACCTGAGCG
>DASTNM010000084.1:0-6032 GCA_035762745.1 Candidatus Polarisedimenticolia bacterium | reverse complement strand
GCATCCGGCGCCGAGCGTGACGCCGGGCCCGACGACGCTGAAGGCGCCGATCGTCGTCCCCGGGCCGAGGACCGCGCCCGGATCGACGACAGCGGCCGGATGAACGGAGGCGGCGTCGCTCACGGATCCTCGGGAGCGGAGACCAGGGCGCCACCCTGCTCAACCATGGAGGAGAAGAGCTCCGCCTCCGCCACCAGAGAGCCGTCCACGTAGGCCTCGCCTCTGAGGCGGGCCGAGCGCGAGCGCAGCTTCAGGACGGTGACGTCGAAGCGCACCCGATCTCCCGGAATCACCGGCCGCCGGAACTTCGCCCGATCGATGCCGGCGAAGTAGACGAGCTTCCGATGGCGGTCCGGGACGCCGCGGAGCAGCAGCACCGCCCCGACCTGCGCCATCGCCTCGACGATCAGGACACCGGGCATGATCGGGTTGCCGGGAAAATGCCCCTGGAAGAACGGCTCGTTGAACGTGACGTTCTTGATCCCGACGGCCCGTTTCCCTTCCTCGATCGCGACGATGCGATCGACGAGCAGGAAGGGATAGCGATGCGGCAGGATCTCCAGGATCCCGCGGATGTCCAGAATCGTGTCTGCGTCCCCCATCGACCCTCCGCCTCCCGGTCTCAGCCGGTCTTCTTCCGCGCCCGCCGCGCCGGACGGCCCCTGGGTCCCCGGCGCGCGGCCTTTCCGGCCGCTCCTGTGCCCGCGCCCTCCGCCCGCGCCTCCAGGGCGCGCTCCAGGCGAGCCACCCGGTGCAGGAGATCGGGCAGGCGACGCAGCGCCGCCTGCGTGACCTTCCAGAGCCGGTGATCGATTGCCGGGTGCCCGACGACGAACGAGCCGGCGGGGAGATCCTGGAGCACCGCCGACTTGGCACCGACCACCGAGCGGTCACCGAGGGTCAGGTGACCCGCCGCCCCCGACTGCCCGGCCAGGATCACCGCCCGTCCAAGACGCGTGCTGCCGGCGATCCCCGACTGGGCGACCAGGATCGCATCTTCTCCGATCACCACGTTGTGCCCCACCTGGACGAGATTGTCGATCTTGGCTCCGCGCCCGATGACGGTGCTGCCGAAGGTGCCGCGATCGATGGTCACGCAGGCACCGATCTCGACATCGTCCTCGATGACCACGTTCCCGATTTGAGGGATCTTGGCCCGCGCCCCGCCCGACTCGGCATACCCGAAGCCGTCGCTGCCGATGACGCTGCCGGAATGAACGACGACACGGGCTCCGATGACGGAGCGAGGGTAAACCACGACCCCCGAGTGCAGGAGACTATCCTGTCCTACCCCCACATCCTCGCCAAGGATCACGCCCGGCAGCAGAGCGACCCCCTCGCCCAGGACGCAGCGACAGCCCACGACCGCCAGAGGGCCGATCGACACTCCCTCCCCCAGCGTCGTCCCCTCGCCGATCCAGGCCTGCTGACTGATCCCCGGCGCCGGACGCGTTACCGGGAAGAACAGATCCATGGCGACCGCCAGGGCGGCGTAGGGATTCTCGACCACGATGAGGTCGCGGCCTGACGGCGTGTCCCTCCCGCTCACGAGGAGAGCGCCGGCACGCGACGAGGCCGCCCTGCGTCGGTAGCGCGGGTGCGCCACGAAGCTCAGATCGTCCGGACCCGCTTCGTCGAGCGGTCGGATCCCTCTCACTCGGCGGCCCGCATCCCCCCGTACCGCACCGCCGACGCGGGCAGCGATCTCCCCGAGCGTGTAGTCGACTCCCGGGTGCTCGTTCAGGCCCGCGGCGCCGGGCATCAGCCTCGGGCTCCGGGTCGCCGGCGGCGGGCCCCTGGGGTGTCGTTCATCAGGGGTTCGGAGTCTCCTTGGGCTTCTCGGGGGCCTTTTTCACCGGGGCCTTCGCGGCAGGGGTGGGCGGAACCTTGTGCATATCGTTGAACTTGGCGATCAAGTCCTGCGTGATGTCGATCTGGGGCGAGTTATAGGCGATGACCGACTTGTCAAGGATGAGGTTGAAGGCCTTCTCCTTGCCGAAGACATCGAGCGTTTCGACCAGCATCTGCTGAAAGCGTCCCTGAACGTCGTTGAGCTGCTGGCTCATTTCGCGCTTGGCGTCGTCGTTCAGGCGGTCGAGCTCGATCCGCTTGTTCTGGATGTCCTTCTGCATCTGCTGGACCTTGTCGTCGCTCAGGCTGGCCTGCTGTTGGCGCAACTTGTCCGAAAGGCCGTCCATCTCGTCCCGCTTCTTGTCGATGTTCGCCTGCAGGCGGTCGCGCGTCTCCGAGAGGTCGGCGTTGTACTTCTTGCCGAGATCGGTCTGCTTCCACAGCATCTCGGGATCGAACACGCCCATCTTGCCGTGCTCGGTCTGCGCCAGAGCGTCGCCCGCGCCCGCCAGCAGGGCGAGCGCCAGGGCGAGGGAGGTCCATCGAGGCATGAGAGTCTCCTTGCGTCGAAAAGTTGGGGTTTGACTATACCACAGAGATTCCGGGCCGGACACAGGCGGCGCCCACCCGATCCGGCTGCTAAAAGGTCGTGCCGATGCTGAAGATGAAATTCGCGCGGTCCTCCCCCTGACGGGGGTTCTGGATGAAGCCGTAGATGAGCCGGAGCGGCGCCTGAAAGACCGGCAGGTAGAAGCGCAGCTCGAAACCGTAGTCCACCCGCAGGTTATTCAGTTCCACGCGTTCGTGGTCGTCGTAGGCGTTCCCGGCGTCGTAGAAGGTGGCGAACTCCACCGTGTCCCCCAAAGGAACGGTGTACTCGGCGTTCAAGAGCACGAACTGGCTGCCACCCGGGAAGACGGTGCCAAAGGCCCCGTCCCCGTTGGTGTCCTCCCCCGGGTCGAGCCGGCAGTTCCCCTGGTCGAACTCCCCCGGGTCCTTCACGCCGTTCATGTTCGGATCATCGGCCGGGCAGAACGGCGTCCAGACGCCGTCCGGCCTGTCCTCCGCCAGATCGAGCCGCCCGTTGCCGTTCCTGTCCTCTGTGTCGAGAATACCGTTGCCGTTGACGTCCTCCCCGGGGTCGAGGAGACCGTTGTGGTTCAGGTCCTCGCTGTCGAGCCTCAGGTTGCCGTTCAGGTCCTCTGCCGGATCGAGACGACAGTTACCGCGGTCCGGCTCGTTCTTGTCCTGCCGGCCGTTGCCGTTCAGATCCTCGCACGGCTCGAAGACGCCGTCCGGGTTGCGGTCCTCGGGGAAATCGATCAGACCGTTGCCGTTCAGATCCTTATCGCGGCGCCTCGGGCTGACCTCGCGGGTCCTGAAGACCCTCAGGCTCCGCTCACCGCCGAGGAAGTAACGCTCGAACGTCGGCACGACCCGGCCGCCGAAGGCGCCGACATAGCCGTAGGAGGCGTTCAGCCCGATATAGTGCCGTCGGGCGAAGCCGGGCAGGTAGAGGCTCGCATCCAGACGCGGCTTGACGAAGTAGTTGTCGCCTCCGAGCGCCCCGCCGGCGTATTCGAAGCTGGTCTGGAACCGGAACCCGCGCGTGGGGCGGAAGAAGTTGTTGCGGCTGTCGATACTGTAGATCGTCGTCAGGCTGCTGGTGCTGCTGGTGGTGCGGTTCACGGCGAAGCCGGCGCGGCTCGTGATGAAGTCGACCTGCTCGTACCCGTAGGCCACGTCGAAGCGGCTGAAGTTCCCCAGGAGGCGCCCGACCACGACGCTTCCGCCGCTGCCGTTGCGGCGGAAACCGACATAGTCGGTCTGTCGCTTGAACAACGAGAAGCCCAGGGTCCATGGCTTCCCGAGGAGGTACGGCTCGGTGAAGTTGATCGAGTAGCGGTTGGCGCGCGCCCCGGTCTGGATGAAGGTCGACAGGATCTCGCCGCGACCCAGGAAGTTGCGCGTCGAGTAGGAGGCCTGGAAGAAGCCGCCCTCCAGACCGGAGACTCCGCCGCCCACCTGGATCTCGTTGCGGCTCGACTCCGTCCCCTGGACCTCGATGTCGACCCGGTCGGTGTCGCCTTTCGGCTTGACGGTCGGGTCGTCTCCCACCTGGAAGTAGCCCAGCTGGGCGACCTTGCGAATCCCGAGGTGCATCAGGCGGACGTTGAACAGATCGCTCTCCATCAGGCGGAACTCGCGACGCAGCACCGCGTCGCGCGTGGTCGTGTTGCCGCCGAACTCGATCCGGTCGACGAAATACCGGCGGTCCTCGGTGATCTGGAGCTTCAGATCGGCGACCCGGTCGCGTTTGTCCACCCGTGGGTCGAGGGAGACGTAGAAGTAACCACGCTCTCCGTACTCCTCCTCGATCCTCTTGGTGCCGAACTTCAGGGCCGAATCGTTGAAAACCTGACCGGCGCGCAGCGGCAGCCTGGACATGATCTCGGCGTCGGTGAAGACGGTGTTCCCTTCGAGGTCGATCGTCCCCACGCGGTACTGTGAGCCCTCCTCGATCGGCACGGTGAGGTAGACCCATTTCTTGGGACGCTTCTCGCGCTTCTTCTTCGCCTTGAGCTCCGCCTTGGCCCTCTTGTGGCGCGCCTTCTCGGTCTCGCCGGGGGGCGGCGGCGCCGGCTCGGCCGGCATCTCCTCGAAGTCCTCCTCCGCCTCGGCCGGCGTGACCACGTCGCTGATCGGCCGACCCTCCCGCGCCGCGCGTTCCTGGAGCTCGCGTCGCTTCACCTCCGACTCCAGCTCGACGACCTCCGGCTTGATCGCCAGATCGAGGAAACCGAGCGACTTGTAGGCCGTGCGGATGCCCTCCGCGTCCTGGTCGAATTTGGCCGGATGGTAGAGCGTCTTGGACGACGCCCAGGAGGTCAACCAGAACGCCTGCTTGGTCAGCTTGAGCATCTTGCGCAGGGCCCGATCGCTGAAGATCGTGTTGCCGACGAAATCGATCTTCTTGATCTTGGTCTTACCGCCCTCGCGGATATCGAACGTGACCTCGCGCTGACTCGCGTTGACTTTCGTCAGCCGCGCCCGGACGCGCGCCTCGAGGTACCCCTTCTCACCCAGCATCTGCTCGATCGCCGCCTCGGCACGCCGCAGCACGGAAAAGTCGACCGGCTGGCCGCGACGCACCTCCGCCTTGGCCGTCTGCAGCCGCTCCTGGATGTTGGCCTCGGTGATGGCCTTCATTCCGACGAAGGCGACGTTGCCGATGAGCGGGCGATCGCGCACGTGAAAAATCAGGTCGAACGTGGTCTCGTCCCGCTTGCGCGACTCGACGGTGACGTCGTCGAACAGCTCGAGGTCCCACAGCCTCCGGAACTCCTCCTGGATCGCGCTCTCGTCGTAGGGGTCGCCCGTCTTGAGGTGCAGATTGTTGAAGAAGGCGCTGTCGGAGACCCGGACGTTCCCCTCCACCACGATGTGGCCGATCACCCGCCGGCCCGCCACGCCCACGGGCGCAGGCGTGGCGGGCTCGGTCCCCGCTGTCTCCTCGGCGGGCGGCGTCACCGGCTTGTCTCCCGGGGCCGGACCGGTCTCGGGCGGGGGCGTCGGTGAGACCGCCGGAGCCGCGGGGGCCTGCGGCGCGGGGGCCTCCTCCGTCGCGGCGAGGGCGGCGCCACCAGGCGCCGCGAGCGGCCCGAGAAGGGCGCAGGCAAGGACGAGCGTGTGGGCCAGGCGGGGCACGCGGGCTCCTACGCGGTCGCTGGGATCGTGGCGGGGTGCGTCAGCGGGTGATCTCGATCGGTTCCCGGAACGCGAGCCGCTCCTGATCGACAAATATCTCGATCTCCCCGTTCCCCGGCATTTTGCCGAGTATGAGGTTCTCCGACAGGACATCCTCGATGTGCTTCTGGATGGCACGGCGGAGCGGGCGCGCGCCGTAGGAACGGTCACTGCAGGTGCGGTCGATGAGCCAGCGATAGGCCTCGTCGGTGAGAGACAGCCGGATCCCCCTTTCGGTCAGGCTGTTGTTGAGCTGCTGGATCATCAACCGCGAGATGGCCAGCAACTCCTCGTCCGACAGGGCGTCGAACACGATGATCTCGTCCACCCGGTTGAAGAATTCCGGATTCAGGACCGACTTCAGCTCCCTGAGCACCATCTCGCGCCTCTGGCGATAATCGGCCTCCCGGTCGTCGGGTGTGCGGAAGCCCATC
>DASTNM010000083.1:0-5027 GCA_035762745.1 Candidatus Polarisedimenticolia bacterium | reverse complement strand
CTCACGGCCCAGGATGAGGCCGAGACCTTCTCGAGCACGGTCACGATCTACGACTCGCTGGGGGCCCGGCACAACCTGACGCTCAACTTCCGGCCGGTCGACACCAACGCCGATGGCTTCCTCGATCAGTGGACCTACGACGCCACCCTCCCGGGCGCGGAGGTCACGGGCGGGGTCGCCGGCACGCCGTTCTCCATCGGCACCGGGACGCTGGTCTTCGGCCCGAACGGGCAGATCACCTTGCCCGGCGCCAACGTCGCGCTGGCGATCCCGGGATGGAACAACGGCGCGGGAGCCCAAACCGTTGACTGGCGCCTGTACGATCCGACCAGCGGCGCCGGCAATCTCACCGGCTTCGCCGGCCCCTCGGCGTCGTCGTCGGCCAACCAGGATGGCTACGGCGTCGGCCGCCTGCGCACCCTGACGATCGATCAGGACGGTCTGATCGACGGGGTCTTCACCAACGGCGTCACGCTGCAGATGGCGCGCTTCGCGCTCGCCGTCTTCAACAACCCGAACGGTCTCCTGAAGAACGGCGAGAACACCTTCCTCGAGACCAACGGCTCGGGTGTGGCGACCATCGGCACGGCCAACACCGGAGGGCGCGGCACCGTCTCGGCCAGCACCCTGGAGCTGTCGAACGTCGACATCACCCAGGAGTTCACCGATCTGATCATCAGCGAGCGTGGCTACCAGGCGAACAGCCGGATCATCACGACGACCGATCAGGTGATGCAGGAGGCGCTCAACCTGAAGCGTTGAGCCCCAGGTCGCCGACTCCGCAGCTGGCGGCGCGGGCCCGGGAGCGATCGTCCTCGATCGCCTCCCGGGCCTTCGCGTTTCGCGGCGGGGTCCACGGGCCTCTCGTCGGGATTCCGCTGCGACGCCCCGAAGAGGCGTCGAAACCCCGGCGCCGGATCGGAGGCGACCGCCGGACCCCGGCGCCAGATCCTTTCGCTGCAACAGTTGGCCGATCCTAGTCGCGTGGTACGCCGGTTGCTTGGTGATCCGCGGGAGGGTGCCGATCGTGAGCCAGCCGAACCCGAAGGATCCGCGATCCCGCTACGCCGGCTTCGAACGACTGCTCCTGCGCGTGGTGGTGCGCGTCGGCACGCACCGCTGCCGACTCGGCCGCCTGGCCCGCCTCAAGTCGGGAGAGGTGATCGCGCTCGACCAGAAGCTCGGCACGCCGTTCGATCTTCTGTGCGGCGACGTGGCGCTGGCGCGGGTCGAGCCGGTGGCGGGTGAGCAGGGGATCGGCGTCAAGGTGGTCGAGATCGCCGTGGAGGACCGTGATGGGTCCCGCTGACGCCCTGGCGGCCGCGCCCGAGGCCCCGTCGCTTCTCGGGGCCCTGCTGCGCAGCGCGGCGCTTCTCGCAGTTCTGGCCGGAGGCGGCTGGGCGCTGCTGCGCTGGCAGAGGCGGACGCGCGGCGCGCGCCGGTTCCTCGAGGTGATCGATCGGGCCTTCCTGGCGCGCGGGGCCAGCCTGGCCCTGGTGCGCGTCTGCGGCCGGCGGCTGCTCCTCGGCATCTCCTCGGACGGCGTCCGTCTGGTCAGCGATCTGGGGGACGCGCCGGGGGAGGTCCCGGCGTTCGCGCGCCAGGTCGAGGCGGCGATCGCGCGGGAGAGCTCCGCATGAGCCCGCTCCTGGTCGCCGCGGCGCCCCACCTGCCCCCTTCCTTCACCCTGAGCCTCGGAGACCTCGGGGCGCCGTCGTCGATCTCCTCCCTGATGAAGGTCGCCTTGGTGATGACGGCGCTCGCCGTACTGCCGTCGATCCTGATGATGTTCACCTCGTTCGTGCGTCTCATCGTCGTGCTGCACTTTCTGCGCCAGGCGATGGGGACGCAGAACGTGCCGCCGAACCAGGTCCTGGTCGGCCTGGCTCTGATGCTGACCTTTTTCATCATGGCCCCGGTCGGTGAGCAGGTCTACTCACAGGCGGTGGTCCCCTACCAGGCGGGAGAGATGCCGGGAGACCAGGCGCTGCAGGCGGGGCTCGCGCCGGTCAAGGAATGGATGCTGCGCAACACGCGCGAGACCGACCTGACTCTCTTCGCCGGTCTGGGGCGAATCGCGCGCCCCGCCAGCCGCGCCGAGATACCGCTGCGGATCGTCATGCCGGCCTTCCTGATCTCCGAACTGAAGACCGGCTTCCAGATCGGCTTTCTCCTCTTCCTGCCCTTCCTGGTGATCGACCTGGTGGTGTCGTCGGTGCTGATGTCGATGGGAATGATGATGCTGCCGCCGGTCATCATCTCGTTCCCTTTCAAGATCCTGCTCTTCGTCATGGTCGACGGCTGGGACCTGCTGATCGGCTCGGTCGTGCGGAGCTTCGCGACATGAACGAGAGCGCGGTCATCGAGATCGGCCGGCAGGCCCTCCAGGTGACCCTGATGGCGGCCCTGCCGATGCTGCTGGCCAGTCTCGTCGTCGGCATCGTCGTCAGCCTGGTCCAGGTGGCCACATCGCTGCAGGACGCGACGCTGACCTTCGTGCCGAAGATCCTGGCGGTCGGTGGCTCGCTGGTCCTGGCCGGTCACTGGATCATCCGCCTCCTGCTGGAGTTCACGCGCCACATCTTCGCCGACCTGCCCGGGGTGATCGGATGATCGAGGCGCTCACCCGGATCGATCTCGCGGGGGTGGCGGGGCATTTCGCCCTGGTCCTGCTGCGCGCCGGCGGACTGGCCCTCTTTTGCCCGATCTTCGGGTCCGAAATCCTGCCCGCCCGGGTGCGGCTCGCCGTGGCGCTGGCGCTCACCGCGGCCATGCTGCCGATCGTGCCTCGCCCGGACGCGGTCCCCTCCGGGGCCGACGCCTGGATCGTCGTCGCCCTGCGGGAGCTGTCGGTCGGCTTCGGCCTCGGCATGGCGGCGCGCGCGCTCCTGGCCGGGATCGAAGCGGCCGCCGGACTGGTCGCGGGGCAGACCGGGTTCAACCTGGCGGCCATGGTCGATCCCCTCTCGGGGGATCAGAACCAGGCACCGCTCGTCTTCCAGAACCTCCTCGCGACCGCCCTCTTCCTGGCGGCCGATCTGCACCACCTGTTCCTGCGGGCTCTGCGCGACTCGTACGACCTCGTACCGCTCGATCTCGCGCCACCGCACGCCGCCGGGATGCAGTCGGCGGTGATGCTGCTCGGCACACGCCTGCTCGGCGTGGCGGTGCGGCTGGCGACTCCGGCGCTGGTCGTGACCGTGGCGGTCGACCTGGTCCTGGTCCTGGTCGGTCGGGCGGTGCCGCAGATGCAGCTCTTCTCGGTCGGCTACCCGGTGAAGATGGCGGCCGGGATCGTGGCGATGGCGATCCTCGTCTCCGCCACCGGCGCGGCGATCGGCTGGATCGGCCGCGCCTTCGCCTCGGACGCGGCCACCCTCCTGGCCGCCTGCGCGGGGAGCTAGGGAGGCGCCATGGCTCAGGATCCTCCGTCGCAGCGGACCGAGAAGCCGACCCCGAAGCGCCTGCAGAAGGCGCGCGAGATGGGGCAGATCGCCCGCAGCCCCGAGATCCCGGGGGCGCTGGCGTTGATCGGCTTTCTGGTCTTCTGCCGGCTCTTCGGATCGGACTGGCTCCTGCGGCTTCAGGGAATGCTGACCTCCGCCTTCGCCTCGCTGCGGGTTCTCGAGATGACGCCCGAGACGGCCTTCGCTCTCCTGCGCTCGACCCTCGGGACCACGGCGGTCCTCCTGGCCCCGCCACTGGCGGTGCTGGCGGCGGCCGGCGTGGCCGGGAACCTGGTGCAGGGCCCGCCCCTCTTCAGCCTCAAGCCCCTCGCCCCGCGCTGGGAGAGGCTGCACGCCCTCGGCAACCTCAAGAGAGTCTTCGCCCTGCGCTCATGGGTCGAGGTGCTGAAGATCCTGCTGAAGATCGCACTTTACGGTGCGGTGGCGCTGAGCGCGGCGCGCCAGGCCGTGCTGCAGAGCGCCGGCGACACCGGGGCCTCGGCGACGCTGCGCGGGCTCTTCGACCTGGCGGGAATGATGATCGCCCGCATCGCCATGCTGGCCCTGGCGCTGGCGGCGCTCGACTACCTGTACCGGCGCTACGACCACCAGCGCTCGCTGCGCATGACCAAGCAGGAAGTGACCGAGGAGCGCAAGGAGCACGAGGTCAGCCCCCTGGTGCGCCAGCGCATCCGCTCGCGCATGCTGACCCTGGCCCGCTCGCGCATGATGTCCGAGGTGCCGAAGGCCACCGTCGTCGTCACCAACCCGACGCACGTCGCGGTGGCACTGCGCTACGCCGCCGACGAGGGAGGCGTGCCGCGCGTCGTCGCCAAGGGGCGCAACCTGATCGCCGCGCGCATCCGCGCCCTGGCGGCCGCCCACCAGGTTCCGATCGTCGAGGACCCGCCGCTCGCCCGCTCGCTCTACCGCCTGGTGCCGCTCGGACGGTCGATCCCGACGGCGCTCTTCCGCGCCGTGGCCGAGGTCCTGGCGCTGGTCCTGACGAACGACCGGCGGCGTGCCGCCGCGTCAGGGCGCCGTCCGTCTCCTGAGGAGATCACCACGTGACGGCCGCCGCGCCGCCGAGCCCCTGGACGCAGGCCGCCCGGCTGGCGCTGCCGATCGGCGTCGTCGCCCTGGTCGGCATCATGGTGGTGCCGGTCGCGCCGTTCCTGCTCGACCTGCTCATCAGCCTCGACATCGCCCTCAGCATGATGGTGCTGCTGACGGCGGTGCACATCGAGAGCCCGGTCAGCTTCTCGGTCTTTCCCTCGGCCTTGCTCCTTCTGACCCTCTTCCGCCTCGGCCTGAACATCGCCTCGACGCGCCGCATCCTGCTGCACGGCGCCGAGGGGACGGAAGCGGCCGGCCACGTGATCGAGGCGTTCGGACAGTTCGTCGTCGGCGGCAACCTGCTGGTCGGGCTGGTGGTCTTCCTGGTCCTGCTGGCGGTGCAGTTCGTGGTCATCAACCACGGCGCCACGCGCATCAGTGAAGTCGCCGCCCGGTTCACTCTCGACGCCATGCCCGGCAAGCAGATGTCGATCGATGCCGATCTCAACGCCGGCCTCATCGACG
>DASTNM010000082.1:0-6960 GCA_035762745.1 Candidatus Polarisedimenticolia bacterium | reverse complement strand
GCGAGGGCTTCGCGAAGTCCCCCCCGGCCCGGTCTCGGATGGTTCATGAGGTCTCCTTCCCGTTGCGGCGAATCAACACATTCACCCACGCGGAGCTCCCCCGCAGGGTCCAGTCGAGGGCCGGCTGGATCCGGAAGATCGAGTCGCGCCAGGGCAGCCAGCGCGAGCGACGCTCCGCCTTGACCCACACGCACGACATGTCGGGGATCACCTCGCAATGGCCGTCCATCCGGACACCGCCACACGGCCCGTTACGCAGCGTCTTGGGGCATCCCATCGGACAGGTGAGGCCGGTCTCGTGCAGGATGCACTGCCCGCACATCCGGCAGCCGAAGATCGGTTTCTTGCCGGCGATCTCGAACGGCAGGATCGCCAGCTCGAGGGCGCGGGTGACCGTCGGCCGGCTCCTGAAATAACGGAGCAAACGCTCTGTGATGGTCACACGAGTCGGGATGGTCTTCGACAAGGCAGCCTCCCGGTGTCTAGTCGGCCACCACCTGGGCCGTGCCGCCGGACGCCGCGCCGAGCCGCTGCGCGTCGCCCATGGCCACCACCGGCGCCGCGGTCTCGGCCGCGGTCGAGGGGCGGGCACGCTTCCTGGCCATCAGCTCCTTGGCGACCCGCACCGCTTCCGTGGCGTTCTCTCCGTACCCGTCGGCGCCGATCTCCTTGGCCCAGGAGGCGCTGGTCGGGGCTCCTCCCACCATGACGATGTAATCGCCGCGGATCCCCTCCTTGGAGAGGAGCTTGATCACCTTCCCCTGGTTGGGAGCGGTGGTGGTCAGGAGGGCCGACATGGCGACGATATCGGGCTTGCGTGTCTTGATCTCCTCGACGAAGCGATCGATCTTCACGTTGACTCCGAGGTCGACGACCTGGAAGCCGTTGGCCGAAAGCATCGTGCAGACGATACGCTTGCCGATGTCGTGGATGTCGCCCTGGACGGTGCAGGCCAGGACGTTGCCCTGGACTTCGCGCACCGCGTTCCCCTTGGCGAGCTCGGGCTCGAGAACGGCGAGGGCCGCCTTCATCGCCTCGGCGCTCATGACGAGCTCCGGGAGGAACAGCTCACCGGCGCCGAAGCGGTCGCCGACGACGCGTATTCCCTTGACGAAGCCGTTGTCGATCGATTCGAGCGGAGGGATCCCCAGCTCGAGCGATTGCTTGGCGAGAGCGGTCGCGACGTCGGCCTCCCCCGTGATGACGCACTGGGCCATCTTTTCGTACAGATCGGCGTGGCTCAAGACGGGTCCCTCCCTTCGGGTGCCGCGGTTAAGCCATCGCGCGCGATGGCAGGAACTTGGTCTGCGCCGGCCGCAGGGCGGTCGGCCCGTGATACCCCAGGCGCGCCGAGATCTTCCCGCAAGTCTCGATCCCGATCCGGATCATCAGCGGCAGCTTGTCGGGGGTCAGGCGGGTGTCGGGGCCGGAGATACTGACCGCTGCGACGGCGTCGCCGTTGCGGCTGCGGATCGGCATGGCCACGGCGATGAGATGTTCCTCGAGCTCCTCGTAGGAAATGGCGTATCCCTGTTCGCGCACCTTCAGCAGATCGCGGGCCAGGACCTTCGGGTCGGCGATCGTGCGGGCCGTGAATCGGCGCAGGGTGCGGGACAGGATCTGCCGCTGCTTCTCCGGTGGCTGGTGGGCCAGGAGCACCTTTCCGGTGGAGGTGGCGTGGGCGGCCCACGGCTTGCCGATGGCGCCCGCCGCCGCCACCACATGCTTGCCGGCAATCTCTTCGATGGTGACGACGTTCCCTCCGCTGAGAACCTCCAGGTCGATCGTCTCACCGGTCCTCTCGGCGAGTTCCCTCAGAAAGGGGAGTGCCACGCGGTGGACGTCGGTATGCCGCAGAACCTGCTCGCCGAGAACGATCAGCTCCGGGCCGAGGCGGTACTTGCCGTTCTCGGCGCTCTTGGCAATGAGTCCCTCGCCCTCGAAGGCGGAAAGCAGCCGGTAGACGGTGCTCTTGTGGAGGTTGACTTTGCGGCTGACCTCCGTGACGCCCATCTCGGGGGCGTCGTCGCTGAACGCCTTGAGGACCGCGATGGCCCGGCGCACCGCCTGATTCCCGGTCACGACCCCCTCGCCCCGCTCGCTCCGTTTTCTGATCCCCTGTGCCGACGGTTCCTGCGCCATGTGAGCCTTTCCTTTCGTTTCTTCTCGGTCGCGTCAATGAATAAGATCGGTTGGTGCCTGTCCCCTCATCGAGCCAATATGCGATGCTCGCATCACGTCGTCGACAACATCGCGCAGGAATTCTCCGTCGATCCGGTCCCCCGATGCAACCACTTTTTGGGTTGAAATGACGTTACGACAACGATTTGCGACACTCACCCGCCTCCTGAGGCCGTAACAGCATCGAGTTCCTGATCGGCTCCCGACCCGCTGCCGACTGGCGGATCGAATGTCGCAGGAGCATACCGGTTCGGGATCGGGGCGGGGACTCGGAGTCAGGGGTTAATTTCGCATATCGAAACATAAGCGCACCATACGCACCGAAGGTACCACGCGGAGCCGGCGGCGTCAACCATCTTCTGCATCGACGTGCGCTGCCGGCGAAACGCGAAGGACGGCCACCCGGCGTCGACCTCCGCCCTTGCGCTTGGGGCGGGGTGGGGGCGCGGCATATAATCCGACCGCACACGACGAGGAGACTCAGTCGCCATGCGCATCGGGGTTCTCCTGGGAGGCTGTGGCCTCTACGACGGCAGCGACATCCACGAGGTCGTGCTGGTGCTGCAGGCCCTGGAGGAGGCGGGGGAGAAGCCCCTGCTGCTGGCTCCGGACATCCCGTTCGAGAGGGTCGTGGATCACCTGAGCGGCGACGAGGTCGGCGCCGAGAGCCGTAACGTGCTGCGGGAATCGGCCCGACTGGCGCGTGGCGCCATCCGCTCTCTCGGCTCCTGCCGTCCCCAGGATCTCGAGGCACTGGTCATCCCGGGCGGCTACGGGCCGGTCGTCAACTTCTCCACCGGCTTCGCCCGAATCGGGCAACGGCGCGGCATCGTGCCGCAGGTGGCCGAATTCATCCGGCATTTCCTCGAGGCCGGCAAACCACTGGGTCTCGTGGGGCTGGGCGATGTCCCGGTGCGGACTCTTCTCGACCAGGAGCTGGAGATGACTCCGCCCCCGCCCGATGCGCGACATCTGGCCATCGACCGCGGGCGGCGCATCGTCCACACCCCGGGCTTCGCCGCGTTCACGCGCTTGCGGGACGTGCGGGCGGGGATCGAGGCGATGATCGAGGAGCTGCTCCGCCTGATGGAGGAGAGGAGCCGTGCGGCGGGTGCGTCAGACCCGGCACGGGAGGCGCCATGAAGGTCGCCGTGCTGCTGTTCGCACGCTACCGGGAGGCTGCCGGGATGGAGAGAGTCGAGGTCGAGGTTCCCTCCGAGGCGACCCTGGCGCAGGTCTGGGATGCAGTGCGGGCCGCCGTCCCCGACTTGAGAGGTGAGACCCGGCCGCTTCTGGCCTGTGACCAGTCCTATGCCCGCCCCGAGCGGGTATTGCGCGGCGGGGAAGAGATTGCCGCCTTCCCGCCTGTGAGCGGCGGCTGAAGGGGGGAGAGGGTGCAGGGGCTCTTCCGGATCGTCGACGCAGCGATTGATCCCCAGGAGGCGATCCGGGCCGTCGCCGGTCCCGACCGAGGTGCGATCGCCACCTTCACCGGCGTGGCCCGAGACCATCACTCGGGGCGCCGGGTCAGGGCGCTCGAATATCACGCCTACCCGGCGATGGCCGAAAAGGTCATGCGCGCCATCGGACGCGAGGTGGCCGAGCGGTTCGGCACACCGCACGTCGCCATCCTGCACCGCGTGGGCCGGCTGGAGATCGGCGAGGCCAGTGTCGTGGTGGCGGTCGCGGCTCCTCACCGGCATGAGGCGCTGGCCGCGTGCGCCCACGCCATCGAGCGTCTCAAGGCGGTCGTGCCAATCTGGAAGAAAGAGCACTACGAAGACGGAGCGGCCTGGATCGAGGGGTGCGAGGCGCCCGACCCTTCCGCTTGAACCTTGCGGCCTCGAGCGGGCGGGTGCTATACTGGCGGCGGTTTTGCGCCTGCGCTTCGTCAGGCGCGTGTGATTCTCGCAACGGTCCTCTCACCCGGCACCTGATTGCCGGACTCGGTTGTCCGGCCAGAGAGGGGAGTCGGGGTGGCAATCATCGGAACGCTCACCCGGCCTAGCGGGGTCACCCGCGACGCCTTCTCCACAGTGCGCACCGCCGAGCCGCGCGGGCTGTCGTTCAGGCCCTCCGTTTCGCCGGCCCTTCCGCTGGCATCCTGCCACCGGCCTTCACTCCCGCCCCGCCTCGCGCCGGTTCTCGGAACAGATTCCCGGCAAAGAACTCGACGTTTCTTCGAATCCACAACCCTTCGGCCCCATCCTTCCGTTCCATGCGGCGATTCCGGGCCTCACCCGGGTCGGATACGCAAGACGGGGGCCCGGCAGCGTACGGGGGCGCCCCCCGGCGCTCCGCCGGGTGTGCCGGGGGCGGAGGTCGGGGAGCCGTTCCGCGAACGTGAGAGGATCCTGCCGCGCCACCGGGCGACCGGTCGCGCAGGAGGAACGGCATGGGCACCAGCGCCATCCAAGAGATCGTTCCCGTCGTCTGTCTCGGACTTCCGGGCGGCCTGATACTCGGCTGGTGGCTCAAGAGCCGACTCGGAAAGACCGAAGTAGGCAGGGCCCGGGACGCGGCGCAGGAGATCATCAAGCAAACCCGTCGTGAGGCGGAGAGCCAGAAAAAGCAGGCTCTGCTCCAGGCCCGTGAGGAATGGCTCAAGACCAAGGCCCGGCTGGAGCAGGAGATCCGCGGCAAAGCCCGCGAGGGACAGCAGACGCAGAGGCTCCTCGAGGAGCGCGAGGCAGGGCTCAGGGAGCGCGACTCGAAGCTGACCCACCGCGAGCAGGATCTCGAAGCGCGCGAGCAGCAGTTGCGCGAGGCGCGGTCGGCTTCGATCCGGGACAACGAGAGGGTCCGCCGGCTCTCCGACGACCTGAACCAGCAGCTGGAGAAGATCTCCAGCCTCACCGCCGAAGACGCGAAACAGATGCTCCTCAACAACATGCGTCAGGAGGTGCGCTTCGAAGCGGCCAGGATGATCCGCGAAGCGCGCGAGGAGGCGCAGCAGAAGGCCGAGGTCGAGGCGGGCAAGATCGTCTCCCTGGCGATCGAGAGGACCGCCTCGGAATGGTCGGCCGAGCGCAGCGTCACCAGCTTCCCGCTTCCGAGCGAGAAGCTCAAGGGGCGCATCATCGGACATGAGGGCAAGAACATCCGTGCCTTCGAGAAGGCCACCGGTGTCCAGCTGCTCATGGACGAGCAGCCCGACGCCGTGGTGCTGTCGTGCTTCAATCCGATCCGGCGGGAGGTGGCGCGGCTGACGCTGGAGCGGCTTCTCAAGGAGGGCAACATCCACCCGCGCCGCATCGACGAGCTGGTGGAAAAATTCCAGCGACGGGTCGAGGAGCAGATGCTGCGGGCGGGGCAGGACGCGCTCCGGGAGCTGGGGATCAACGGCATGCACCCCGAGATGGTTCGCACGCTGGGGCGGCTGCGCTACCGGACTTCCTACGGGCAGAACGTCCTGATGCATTCGATCGAGGTCGCCAAGCTCACCTCGATCATGGCCTCGGAGCTGCGGCTCGACGGGGCCCTGGCCAAGCGCGCCGGCCTCCTGCACGATATCGGCAAGGCGATCGACTTCGAGCGCGAAGGGACGCATCCTGAGATCGGCGTCGAAGTGGCCACGCGCTACAACGAGCATCCGGTCGTCATCAACGCCATCGGCTCGCACCACGAGGATGTCGAGGTGACGCACCCCATCTCGGTGCTGGTCTCGGCGGCCGATGCGATCTCGGGATCGCGCCCCGGAGCCCGGCGCAAGAGTGTCGTGGACTATGTCCGGCGCATCGAGCAGCTGGAGGGGCTGGCCAACGAGATGGAAGGTGTGGAACACTCCTATGCCATTCAGGCCGGTCGGGAGATTCGCGTCATCGCGCACCCCGACAAAGTGGACGACGAGCACCTGGCGCTCCTGGCCTCCGACCTGGCCAAGAAGATCCAGGCGCAGATGGAGTATCCGGGGCGCATCAAGGTCACGGTCATTCGCGAGCTGCGGGCGACCGATACGGCGCACTGACACGAGGAGTCTTGCGATGACCCAGATGGATCAGGCCAAAGGCGGCAGGATCACCGAGGAGATGCGGTACGTTGCGGCGGTCGAAGGACTCGCGCCCGAGGAGCTGCGGTGCCGGATCGCAGCGGGCGTGGCGATCATTCCGAAGAATGTGCGCCATGACTTCAACCCGATCGGGGTCGGACAGGGCCTTTCAACCAAGGTCAACGCCAACCTCGGTACCTCGGGGCACCACCAGCAGGTCCACGAGGAGGTGGAGAAGCTGCGCGTGGCGATCGCCTGCGGTGCGGAGATGGTCATGGACCTCTCGACGGGCGAGGCGCTCGATGAAGTGCGTCGGGAGATTCACAGACGCTGCTCGGTGATCCTGGGCACGGTGCCGATCTACCAGGCGGTCGCCGACCGCGGCTCGGTTTACGACCTGACGGCGGACGATCTCTTCTCCGTCATCGAACGCCACGCGCGCGACGGGATCGATTTCATCACGGTCCACTGCGGAGTGACGCGCGAGGCGATCCGCCGGGTCGATGCCGAGCAGCGCATCGCCGGGATCGTGTCGCGAGGC
This sequence comes from Candidatus Polarisedimenticolia bacterium, assembly GCA_035762745.1. Lineage (GTDB taxonomy): Bacteria > Acidobacteriota > Polarisedimenticolia > Gp22-AA2 > Gp22-AA2 > DASTNM01. Next base: position 250 of record DASTNM010000082.1, on the reverse strand, counting down.
GGTGCGATGCTGGCCTCCTGGATCGCCCGGACCGGAGAGGAAAACCCGCTTCTGGTACAGTACGACCGGCTGCTCGAGATCGCCCACGAATACGACGTGACCCTGAGTCTAGGGGACGGCATAAGACCCGGCGCCACGGGTGACGCCACGGACGCGGCTCAACTCACCGAGCTTCTGACCCTGGGTGAGCTGACGCGCCGGGCGCATCGGCGCTCGGTGCAGGTGATGGTCGAGGGCCCGGGGCACGTGC
>DASTNM010000081.1:0-6739 GCA_035762745.1 Candidatus Polarisedimenticolia bacterium | reverse complement strand
AGGATGCGGTCCTTCACCTTCTCGAGATCGTAATGGTCGCGGTCGAGGATGCGCGCCGCGTCCTTGACGTCCAGCCGGTCCACCGTGGTGACGTTCCAGGGGAGGGTGGCCAGCCAGTCGAGGTAGGTGGTGATGACGTTGTACTCGGCGGAGGCCGGGTTCACCATCTCCAGGCGTCCCAGCTCCTTCTCCGCCTCCTTGCGCGCCTCCTCGGGCAGGTGCGCCTTGTCGATCTTCTCGCGCAGCTCCTTGACCGTGCCGGCCGACTCGCTCTCCTCGCCCAGCTCCTTGCGGATCACCTTGAGCTGCTCGCGCAGGAAATATTCGCGCTGCGCCTTGCGAATCTCGTCCTCGGTCTGCTCCTTGATCTCCTGGCCCGCCTTGGCCAGCCCGATCGACTTCTCCAGCAGGCGGATCGCCACCTTGAGGCGCTCGATCGGCTCGATCGTCTGCAGGATCTCCTTCTTCTCCTCCAGCTCGAAGTTCAGGTGATTGGCGATCTGGTCGGCCAGGTTCCCGGGGCCCGTCAGGTTGTTCTTGATGAGGTTCAGGATCTCGCCCGGGACGCGCGGATCGAGCTGGATCAGGTTCTCGAGAAGGTGGAGGGCGTTCCCCATCAGGAGGTTCGCCTCCATCGACTCGTCCTCACGCTCGTCGATGCAGGAGACCCGGGCCCTGAGGTAAGGCTCGGTCTGCACGTAGTCGGCGATGCGGAAACGGCGCAATCCGAGCAGGATGATCTGGACCGTGTTCCCGGAGACGTTGATCTTGTTCACCAGCCGCGCCGCCACGCCGATGCTCGACAGCTCCTCGATCGGCGGCACGTCGATGGAGGTGCTCCTCTGCACCACCAGGCCGATGATCGACTCGGGCTCCATGTCGCGGATCAGGTTGAGGTTCTTCTTGCGCACCACCTGGAGGTTCACCACCATCTGCGGGAAGACGACGGTGGACGCGAGGGGGATGACCGGCAGCTCGGCGGGAATGTCGCACTCGAGCATCTCGGCGCGCACCCTGGCGGCGGCCGCCGCGCGGTCGCTGGAGGCCTTCTCGCCGCCGACTTTCTCAGGGGCGCCCTTGTCCGGAGCGCCCTTGTCCGATCCGCTCTTCTTGGGGGTGCTCATCTGTGGTCCGGCTCCTCGTCAGGCAGCCCGCCGGGGCGGGGGGTTCAGTCCGCGCGGTGCCCCTCGGCGAAGAAGCGATAGGCGATGATCTTGTAGACCAGCTTCGCCGCCAGGAACTCGGAGGACCGGTCGTCCTCGATGGGCCGCAACTCGTTGACGTCGAACCCGACGACCCGCTTGCGACGGCAGAGCGCCCGGATGAAGTCCAGCGTCTCATGCCAGCCGGGGCCGCCCGGCTCGGGGGTCCCGGTCCCGGGCATGATCGCCGGGTCGAAGTAATCGACGTCAATTGTAAGGTATATCTCGTCGGTCAGCCGGTCAACCGCCTCCAGGGAGCCCTCCGGGCGGCGCATGAACTCCCGGGCCGAAATGACCGCCAGGCGCTTCTCGCGGATGAAATCGGCCTCCTCCTTCGACAGGCTGCGGATGCCGATCTGCAACGTCGGGAGGCGCCCTGCGAAACGCCGCATGACGCAGGCGTGGTTGTAGATCGAGCCCTCGAAGCTGTCCCGCAGGTCGCCGTGGGCGTCGAGCTGCACGACCGACAGGCGTGGATACTTCCTCTCGTAGGCGCGGATGGCGCCGACCGAGACGCTGTGCTCACCCCCCAGCACCACGGGCATCTTGCCCATCCCGAGGTAGCGCGCCGTCGCCTCCTCGACTTTCCGGACCATCACCTCGGGCGGGTCCTCGTTGCCCGAGACCGGCGGAGACGTGTGGATGCCGATGACGCAGGGCTCGAGCCCGAGCTCGTCGTCCCACAGCTCCATGTGGGTCGAGGCCTCGAGGATGGCGAGCGGCCCGTCGGCGGTCCCCTTCTGATAGGAGGCGGTGCGGTCGTAGGGGACCGGGATCATGACCAGACGGGCCCGGTCGAGCCGGGTCTGGTCGGGCTCGAGCCCGCCGTAGCTCAGCGGTCCTTCGGGTGCGCTCATCGTCCTGTCAGGGGATCAGGACGGCGGCCGCGACGACCGTCGTCCACCAGCCGCGCTTGTCGCCCACCGCCGACTGCGTCACGTTGATGGTGCGGTAAATCTCGCTGCTGATCTTCCAGATCTCCTTGCGCTCGTCATACGACGTCTCGGGGTCGAACTCGACCCCGGAGATCGTCGCCAGCATCTGGGCCGCCAGGTCCTCGGCGTAGTCGCCCGCCATCTCCTCGGTCTGCCCGTACGAGTGATGCTCGCTGAGGTAGCCGTTCCTCCCCGGCTTGCCGGGGATGGCGATGCCGATCGAGGCGGCGATCAGCCGGTGCGGCTCGTTGGTCTCGGCCTGGCTCATGACGCAGAAGACCACCTCGCCGACGCGCAGGTACTTCAGCCCCTGGGCCTTGGGGATGATCTTGCAGCCCGGCGGGAAGATGCTGCTGACGCGGACCAGGTTGAAGTAGGCGATCCCGGCGTCGCGCAGCGCCATCTCGAACGAGTTCAGCTTCTCGCGATGCCGCCCGACGCCTTTGGTCAGGAAGATCTTCTTCGATACGAACATCCGTCTCTCTCCTCAGGCCCTGGCAGGTGGGAAGGCGGCCGGCCGACTGGAACAGCGGCCCGCGACGGTTATACACAAGGGGTCCGGAAGGGTCAAGAACAAAGACCCCGAGGAGACCTCGGGCGGCCTTGCCTTGACAGCTCGCCGGGCGGCGCGCTAGCCTGCGGTCTTCATCCAACGGAGGTCGCCACGATGCCAGCCAGCACGACCGTGCACAAGGGATCCTGCTTCTGCGGCAAGGTGAGATTCGAGATCAAGGGGGCGATCGGCCCGATGTCGAATTGTCATTGCACCGATTGCCGCAAGAGCCACGCGGCGGCGTTCGCCACCTACATCGACGTCCCCCAGGGCGCCCTGACCTTCAAGAAAGGGGAGGATCACCTCCAGACCTACAAAGCCGAGAGCGGCACCAAGCGCTCGTTCTGCAGGACCTGCGGCACGATCGTCACCTGCTGGGGCGACGGCGATCCGAAGTTCCTCGAGATCTCGGCGTCCACCCTCGACACCCCGATCAATCTCAAGCCGGAGTACCACGGCTACGTCCGCAGCAAGGCCTCCTGGGTCGACATCCAGGATGGCAAGCCGCAGTACATGAAGAACAAGGGCGATTGAGGGATCAGGCCCCCTTCCTGGCCCACTTCACCGAGCAGCCGAACGCCTTCGTCGTGGCGACGGGGATCGGGGCGCCGTGGGTCAGGGCGTCGAGGGCCTGCCGGAAGTCCTGCTTCGTGACCTTCGCATCCTCGAGGGAGTCGTCGACGCGGCCACGGTAGACGAGCTTGCGCTGCGCGTCGAGCAGGAAGACGTGCGGCGTCACCCGGGCGCCGTAGGCGGCGGCGATCTCCTGCGTCTCATCGATCAGGTAGGGGTAGGGGAAGTGCTTCGCCTGCGCCCGCGTCACCATGAACTCGAAGCCGTCCCCCGGCACGACCTTCGGGTCGTTGGCGTTGATGGCGACGAAGCCGATCCCCAGCGGGACGTACTCTTTGGCCAGCGCGATCAGCCGGTTCTCGTATCCTTTGGCGAAGGGGCACTCGTTGCAGGTGAAGATGACCGCGGTCCCTTTCACGCCGGCGAGCGTGTCGAGGGCGTGGGTCGCGCCGTCGGTGCCCTTGAGGCTGAAGGCGGGGCCGGTGGCGCCGATCGCCAGCTCCTCGCCGGCGACGGCCGGGGCCGCGAGGGTGACGAGAGCGGCGAGAGCACCGAACGCGGCGAGAGAGACGAGCCGCGCGTGGAAAACGACTTGAGGCACGGGGCGGGCGAAGCGTGCGGTCATGCCGATCCTCCGGTTGGAGGTCAGCCGGCGGCGCGCCTCGCGGGTGCTCCATCGGGTGGTGCCGATTCGGCGCGTGCCGGGCCGACCTTGTTGAACCCGTCGAGGGCAGCCACTTTATAACACTCGGCGAAGGTAGGGTAGTTGAAGACGGTCTGGACGAAATAGTCGATCGTGCCGTCGAAGGCGAGGACCGCCTGGCCGATGTGGACCAGCTCGGTGGCACCGGTGCCGATGATGTGGACCCCGAGGACCTTGCGGGTCATCCGGTGGAAGAGGATCTTCAGGAGGCCGGACTCGTCCCCCAGGATCTGTCCGCGCGCGATCTCCTTGTAGCGGGCCACGCCCACTTCGTACGGCACGCCGGCTTCGGTCAGCTCCAGCTCGTTCTTCCCCACGAAGGAGATCTCGGGGATCGAGTAGATGCCGTAGGGGAACAGGTGCGGCAGCGAGGAGCACGCGGTCCCGAAGGCGTGGCTGGCCGCCAGGCGTCCCTGCTCGCTCGAGGTCGAGGCGAGCGACGGGAAGCCGATGACGTCGCCGACGGCGTAGATGTGCGGTTGCTCGGTCTGGTAGAAGGCGTTGACCTTGAGGCGCCCCTGCGCGTCGGCCTTCAGGCCGGCGGCCTCCAGCTTGAGATCGCCGGTCGCCCCCATCCGGCCCACCGAGTAGAGGAGCAGCTCGGAGACGATCGTCTTGCCCGACTTCAGGGTGGCGACGGCGCGCCCCGGGCCCTCGACGGTCACCGAGGCGACCTCCTCCCCGAGGCGGAAGGTGCACTTCATGTTGCGCATCTGGTACGACAGAGACTCGATGATCTCGGCGTCGACGAACTCGAGCAGGCGCGGCCGCTTGTCGACCAGGGTCACGCGCACGCCGAGGGCGGAGAACATGGAGGCGTACTCCAGGCCGATGACCCCCGCGCCGACCACCGTCAGGGTGCGCGGCAGGCTCCGCATCTTCAGAATATGATCCGAGATCAGCACCGTCTCGCCGTCGACCTGCACGTCTTTCGGGACCGAGGGGACGGTGCCGGTGGCGATGACCACGCGCTCGGCCTGCACATCGGTCGTACCCTTCGAGCCGGTCACCGCCAGGCGGTGCGGATCGAGGAACGCGGCGGCCCCCTGCAGGAGCGTCACCTGGTTGCGCCGCATCTGGTCGCGGATGACGTCGATCTCCCGCCTGACCACGTGCTCGCAGCGGAAGAGCAGGTCCTGCATGGTGATCCCCTCCTTCACGGTATAGGAGGAGCCGTAGACGCCGCGCTGCAGATAGCCCGTGAGGTAGAGGATCGCCTCGCGCAGCGACTTGGAGGGGATCGTCCCGGTGTTGATGCAGACGCCGCCGACCATCTCGAGACGCTCGCAGATGGCGACCTTCTTGCCGAGCTTCGCCGCCTGGATGGCGGCCCTCTGGCCGGCCGGCCCTGTACCGATGACACACAGGTCGAAGCTGGACATGTCGATCCTGTAACTTAATGAAAGGGGGGAGGGGATGCAAGCGGGTGGACGATCTAGATCACCAGACGGCGGAGCCGGAGGGCGTTGGCGATGACGGTGACCGACGAGAGACTCATGGCGGCGGAGGCGATCATCGGGCTCAGGAGAAAGCCGAAGGCGGGATAGAGAACACCGGCCGCGAGGGGCACGCAGAGCGCGTTGTAGACGAACGCCAGGAAGAGATTCTGGCGGATATTGCGCATCGTGGCGCGGCTCAGGCGCAGGGCTCTGACGATGCCGCGCAGGTCCCCCTTCACCAGCGTCGCGGAGGCGCTCTCCATGGCGACGTCGGTGCCGCTTCCCATGGCGATCCCGACGTCGGCCCGGGCCAGGGCGGGGGCGTCGTTGATGCCGTCGCCGGCCATGGCGACCACCCGTCCGGCGGACTGCAGCCGCTCGACGACGGCCGCCTTGCGGTCGGGGAGGACCCCGGCCTCGACCTCGTCGATACCGAGGGTCCGCGCAACCGCCTCGGCGGTCGCGCGGCTGTCACCGGTCAGCATGACGATCCGCAGGCCCAGACGTCGCAGATCGGCAATCGCCTCGGGGGTCGTGGGCTTGATCGGATCGGCGACCGCCAGAAGCCCGGCGAACGCTCCGTCGACCGAGGCCAGGAGGACCGTCCGTCCCTCGCGGCGCAGCGCCTCGGCGCGGCGCGCAGGCTCCGCGGCAGAGGGATCGACGCCGAGCCCTCTCAGGAGATCGGCGCTCCCGAGGGCGATCTCCCGGCCATCGACCGTGCCGGTGATGCCGAGGCCTGTAAGGGATTGGAACTGCCGCGCCTCGGCGACCGGCAGCCCCTGCTCCCGGGCCGCCCGCACGATCGCCGCCGCCAGCGGATGCTCGCTGCCGCGCTCCAGGCCGGCGGCGAGGCGCAGCAGATCGGCGGCCTCGAAGCCGGGACGCGGCTCGATGGCGGCCAGCCGCGGCTTCCCCTCCGTGAGAGTGCCGGTCTTGTCGATCACCAGCGTGTCGATCCGTTCCAGCAGCTGCAGGGCCGAGGCGTCGCGGATCAGCACGCCGGCCGCGGCGCCGCGGCCCATCCCGACCATGATCGACATCGGCGTGGCGAGCCCGAGGGCGCAGGGGCAGGCGATGATCAGCACCGCCACCGCGCTCACCAGGGCGTGCGCCAGCCGGGGCTCGGGACCGACGAGCCACCAGACGACGAAGGCGACGGCGGCGGCGAGCACCACGGCCGGGACGAACCAGGCGGAGACCCGGTCGGCCAGGCGCTGGATCGGGGCGCGGCTGCGCTGCGCCTGCGCCACGAGACGGACGATCTGCGCCAGGAGGGTCTCGGCCCCGACGCGCTCGGCCCGCATGAGCAGGCCGCCGGTGCCGTTGACGGT
>DASTNM010000080.1:0-17672 GCA_035762745.1 Candidatus Polarisedimenticolia bacterium | reverse complement strand
CGACGGGAGTGATCCGGACGCTTTTGGGGACGGGCCCGGCGGGGTACGGCGGGGACGGCGGGCCCGGGAGCGGGGTGCGCATCACCGCCACCGTGCCGGCCGGCGGCTTCACCTCCAACGACGCCCAGGCCGACGTGCGGCAATCGACCTTCCACGTCTTCGTGTCACCGACGACGCTCAGCGGGCTCTCCGGCACCTTCAGCGTCGGGGCCGAGCCGGCCGGGCTCGGCTGCTGCTACAGGGTTGCCGGGTCGGTGCACCTCGACGTGGCCCCGAGCGATCCGACCGTCCTGGCGCCGACCACTCCGGTGACGATCGCCGACAACGGCACCTCGACGGGCAACCAGCCCTTCCTGACCGTGGGGGCCGGGGTCTCCGCCCTGGTCGCCAGCACCGTGGAGGCGCCGATCAACGCCGGGGTCTCCCCCACCGTGACCGTCGTGCCGACCCTGACCTCGATCGTCCCGTCGGCCGGTCAGGCCGGCAGCGTGGTCACGGCGACGCTCAACGGGACCAATCTCGTCAACGCCTCCGGGATCACGGTGAGCGGCACCGGTGTCTCGGTCAGCGTCACGTCGCGCAGCAACACGGCGCTCACGATCGCCCTGACCCTCGATCCGCTGGCCGAGGCCGGCGCGCGCACCGTGACCGTGATCACACCGGGCGGCAATGCCACCATCGGCTTCGTGGTCGCCTCCGCCCCGATCACGTCGCTCCGCCTGACCGACATCAACCAGTTCCTGGCCAACTCGTCCGGGGCCGCGACCTTCGGCTTCTACCACAATACGAACGTCGACTCGACCGCCTACCAGCTCGGGGTCACGACGCCGGCGATCGCCCTGCCCACCGCCTCGCCCGTGGCGTTCATCAATCCGGGCCAGGAGGACATCGATCTGCCGCTGACGCTCGGGACGAACAGCTTCACGATGGTCGCCGACCAGACGACGAGCGACTCCCCGTTCGGTCTGAATCTCTTCTTCAACGATCAGATCATCCCCGCCATCACGGTCGACAACGCGAACGGCGGCTCCGGTCCCTTCTCGATCCAGCCGCCCGAGACCAACACGGCCGGCGTGGCGACGGGAGGCAACACGAGCGTGCCGGCCTCCGGCGTGAGCTCGTACGTCACGGGTGACGGCTATGCCGCGACCCTGACCTCCTATGGCGTGAGATCGACAGCGACACCGTTCGTGGATCTCGCGGCCGGCTTCGTGATCGGCGCCTCGAACGGCACCGCCGACACGGTCAGCTCCTTCACGCTGGAGGTGACGCAGCCGGGGAACATGCAGGCCTTCGCTTCGCTCGGCGCCGGCGTGCCGTCCGGCTTCGCCGCCCTGGCCCCCGGGCGCACCACGATCAACTTCGATGAGAACCCGCTGCCCGATGGATCGGCCAACGGGCCGCTCGGCGGGGGGGTGCGCGGGACGCAGATCACGACACAGTACGCCCCGCTCGGGGTCTCGTTCGGCGCCGCCGCGGGCGGCATCGCGAGCTACGTCTACGGCGCCTTCAACGCGGCCTTCACCGGCAAGTCGCTCGGCAACGACGCCTTTTCCTTCCAGGGTCCGGTGGCGGCCACATTCACGCTGGCGGAGACGGCGGTCGGAGTCGTCGTGCGGGACGGCGATGCCGGCGTCGGGGCGGCGACCCTCACCGCCTACTCGGGCCCCAGCGGGACCGGCATCGCGCTCGGTTCCGCCTCGAGCCCCGGCGGCACCGGCAACGATCCGTACTTTCTCGGCCTGGTGGACACCTCGGCGACGCCGCGCATCCGCAGCGTCATCGTCCGCTTCCAGCGGGTCAGCGGATCCGATCTGACGGTTGACGACTTCACCTTCGTCCGATCATCGCCCTGATTTCGGCCGCGGCTCCGCTCCCCCGCGCGGCCCCGGATCCACAGGCGGGACCGGTTCCGAGCCGGTCGGTGCGATTCCTGTCCTGTTGTATATAATCCGGCCTACCCGTTCCGCAGGACCGTTCTAACTCGGGGGGAAGGTGGTTCCGAAAGATCCGGGAGCGGAGCCGCGGCGCCGCCATGCGTGGATCAGTGGATCCGCGGGCGCGGGTCTCTGTCTGGTGGCCCTGTGGACCGGGATCGTCGCCGGGCCGAACGTCGCCCGGGCGGAGGAGCGCGGATCCTCCCCGAGGTCCGCGGGCGACGTCCTGACGCTCGAGCAGGCGGTCGCCCTGGCGCTCGAGAACAACCGGCTCGTCCGCAACGCCGCCCTCGAGGCGGCGAAGGCGGTGGACAGCCTGGCTTCCTTTCGGACCAACCGCCTGCCCGCGATCGACCTGACCGCCCTCGAGTCGCAGACCCTGGCCGACCTGAAGTTCCGCTTCCCGGCGGGGGCGTTCGGTGACTTCCCGGCGACCGGCCCGATCCCCTCGCGCGACACGGATGTCACCGCCCCGGGCGGGCGAACGGCATTTGTCTTCGGTCGAATCACCCAGCCTCTGTTGCAGCTGCCACGCATCGGCCTGGGCGTCCGGCTGAAGGCTCTGAATCTCGAGGTCGCGCGCGAGAAGCTGCGGGCGCAGCGACAATCGACCGTCAGCGACGTGAAGAGCGCCTACTACTCTCTCTTGGATGCCCAGAGCGCCCTCGACGCGACCGATGAGGCGGTCCGCGCGCTGCGCGAGCTGGACCGGGTCGTCGGAGAGCGCGTGGCGCAGCAGACGGCGCTCAGGGCGGAGGCGCTGGCGGTCGAATCCCGGCTGGCGAGCGAGGAGCACCAGGCGCTGCGGCTCGTGAACGCGCTGGCCTCGGGGCGCGAGCGGCTCAACGATCTGCTCGCGCGCGACCTCGACACCGCCTTCAGCGTCAGCCAGGTCCCGGATCCGGCCCCGAACGAGGCCGACCTGGCCGCGGCGCGGGCCGAGGCTCTGGCGCGACGCGCCGACGTGCGCGAGGCCCGTCTGACCCAGAAGCAGGCGGAGATCGACCAGCGACTGAAACGCTGGGACTATGTCCCCGACCTCAGCCTGATGGCCGACTACGTCTCCTTCTACAATCTCGACGTGCTGCCGCGGGATTTCAGATCGGTGGGGCTCTTCCTGACCTGGGAGCCGTTCGACTGGGGGCGCAGGGGGCGCGCCCTCGCCGAGTCGAAGAAGGGACTGGAGCAGGCGCGAAACGCAGTCCGGGAGACCGAGAGCCTGGCGGTGATTGACGTCGGGCTGAAGTTCCGCGCCCTGGAGGAGGCCCGTTCCCTCCTGCGGGCCACGGGCCTGGCCCAGGAGGCGGCACGTGAGAGGCTCAAGGTGACGACGAACCGTTACGCGCAGAAGGCGGCCCTTCTCAAGGACGTCCTCGAGGACCAGGAACACCTCGCGGATGCCAACCGCCAGCAGCAGGCGGCCCTGCTGTCGGCCTGGACCGCCCGGGCCGACCTCGAACGGGCGCTGGGAGAGGACTGAATGAGACGACAGGGATCGATCTTCATCGGAGCCGCGACAGGCCTGGCGCTTCTCTCCGGCTGCGGCGAAAAGGCCCACGACGAAAAGCCCCCCACGCCGGTGCGCGTGCAGGCGCTGGCGCCTGCGGCCGGCGGCGCCGGCGTGCGCTACTCCGCCAGCCTCTCCCCGCGCGAGCAGGTGAATCTCTCCTTCAAGGTCAGCGGCTATCTTCGGGAGATCCTGCAGGTGCGCGGCATCGACGGCCGGCCGCGCGACGTGCAGGAGGGAGACCGCGTGGAGCGCGGCACGGTTCTGGCTCGGGTGCGCGAGGACGACTATACCGAGAGGGTGAATCAGGCGCGCTCCCAGGTTGTGGAGGCCCAGGCGTCGAACCTCCAGGCGAAGCAGGATTTCGACCGAGCCCAGGCGCTGTACAACACCCAGAGCATGACCAAGACCGATTACGACGCCGCCCAGGCGCGTTTCGACGTGACACAGGCCCGGGTGGACGGGGCGAAGGCGCAGTTCGTGCAGGCCCAGGTGGCCCTCGGTGACTGCGCCCTGACCACGCCCATCACCGGAGTCGTGCTCAGCGCCAACGTCAAGGCCGGCGAGCTGGCCGTCCCGGGGACGGTCGGCTTCGTCGTGGCCGACACCACCTGGGTGAAGGCGGTGTTCGGCGTCTCCGACATCATGCTCCCCGACCTCAAGCCGGGCGGCGCCCTGTCGGTCCGCACGGAGGCGCTCCCGGAGGTCGAGCTCCACGGACGAATCACCCGCATCGCGCCCTCGGCCGACCCGAAGAGCCGTGTCTTCGAGGTGGAGCTGAGCATCCCCAACCCCGATGGCCGCCTCAAGCCGGGGATGATCTCCGCGCTGCAGGCCGGGGAGACGGCCCCGGCCCCCGGCGCCGCGGCGGAGTCGCCGGTCGCCGTGCGCCTGAGCGCCATCGTGCGACCTCCGGCCGAGCCCGAGGGATACGCCGTCTATGTCGTCCAGGAGGAGAACGGCCGGCCCGTCGCCCGTCTTCGGAAGGTCACGCTCGGCGAGGCTCTCGGCAACTCCATCGCCGTCAGCGGCGGGCTGAAGACCGGTGAGCGGGTGATCGTGACCGGCGCGACGCTCGTGAACGACGGCGAGCCGGTGAGGGTCGTTCCCTAGAAGCCCCAGGCGGAGACGCGCGAGTGGCTCATCGATCGGACAGCGACCTCATCGCCCACGGCCGGAACACCGCCCGCTTCTTCACCGAGACGCGGCACATCTCCTGGGTGCTCCTCCTCGCGACCGTCGCCTGGGGCATCTACGGCTACACGCGGATGCCGCAGCGCAAGGACCCGGACATCCCGGTGCGCGTCGCCGTGGCCCTGTGCCCCTGGCCGGGGGCCAGCGCCGACAAGGTCGAGGAGCTGGTGGCGCGCAAGATCGAGGATGCGATGGCGCAGAACGCCTCGGTCTACAAGATCACGTCGCTCTCCCGTGCCGGGCTGGCGGTGGTGCACGTCGAGCTCGACGAGCGGGCGCAAGACCCCGGCAAGCAATTCGACGACGTCAAGATGAAGCTGGACGGGATCTCCGACCTGCCGCCGGGAGCGGGCCCGGTCAAATTCATCAAGGATTTCGGCGACACCGCCGCATTGATGCTGACGGTGGCCAGCCCCAGGGTGAGCGCCGTCGAGATCTCGATTCGGGCCCGCGACGTGCAGCGGGCGATCGAGGAGACGCGTCGCCGTGCGGCCACCGGCGGAGCCGGGAGGGCAAGGGTCAGCGTCGTCGCCTGTGCGCCGCAGTCGATCAGCCCAACGGTCCTGCAACGGCCGATCGATCTTCTGGTGCGCGACGCCGCCGCCGACGGGTTCGCGCGCGACGTCCGGCGGATCCTCGGTCCTGGATACATCGGGATCGACGCCGTCCTCGAGCACAGCGACGCCGAGATCCTGGCCTTCATCAACGAGTGGATCCAGGAGCGGCTGCACTCCTCCGAGCTGCACCCCGACCTCTGGCGCCCGGTGGTCATCCGCGATCCGGGTGACACGAGGACCCGGCTCACGGCGGTCTCCGGAGAGAAGTACTCCTACCGTGAGCTGGATGATTTCAGCGACCTGATCAAGCACACCCTGCAGACCGTGCCGCAGGTCTCCAAGGTCGACATTTCCGGCGTCCTGAACGAGAAGATCTATCTCGAGTACTCCCAGCAGCGGATCGCCTCGTACGGCATCCAGCCGACAATGCTGGGTCAGATCCTCTCGGCGCGCAACATCACGTTCCCCGGAGGGGTCCTGGAGGTCGGCGGCAAGAACCTGACCATCGACCCGTCCGGAGAGTTCAAGAGCGAGAAGGAGATCGCGGACGTCCTGATCGCCACGTCGAGCGGGGGCGCGCCGGTCTACCTCCGGGACGTCGTCGACATCACCCGCGCCTACGAGACTCCCCCGCGCTTCCTTAACTTCTACACCTGGCGGGACGCGGCCGGGAACTGGCAGCGCACGCGGGCGGTGACGCTCGCCGTGCAGATGCGGTCGGGGGAGCAGATCGCGCAATTCGGTGTCGGCGTGGACGGCGCGCTCAACCGCCTCCTGCCGCGGCTTCCGGAGGATCTGATCATCGCGCGCACCTCCGACCAGCCGCTCCAGGTGGAGGAGAGCGTCGATCTCTTCATGAAGAGCCTGTACGAGGCGATCGTGCTGGTCGTGCTCGTGGCCCTCGTCGGCTTCTGGGAATGGCGCCCGGCGCTTCTGATGGCGCTGTCGATCCCCCTGACGCTGGCGATGACCTTCGGGATGATGGACCTGCTCGGGATCGATCTGCAGCAGGTCTCGATCGCCTCTCTCATCATCGCGCTCGGCCTGCTGGTTGACGATCCGGTCGTGGCGGGCGACGCCATCAAGCGGGAGCTGGGGGCGGGGCACCCGCCTCTGATCGCGGCCTGGCTGGGACCCGAGAAGCTGGCGACCGCGATCATGTTCGCGACCATCACGAACATCGTCGCCTACCTGCCGCTCCTGACCCTGAGCGGGGACACCGGCCGCTTCCTGTACAGCCTGCCGGTCGTGCTGGCCTGCTCGCTCGTGGCCTCTCGCGTCGTTTCGATGACCTTCATTCCCCTCCTCGGCTACTACATCCTCCGCGCGGGGCGCCGGCCGGAGCCATCCGTGGTGGAGCGGCGAAAGAAAGGGTTCCCCCGCTTCTACTACAGGGTGGGCGGCTGGGCGCTGGACCACCGCTGGCAGGTGCTTGCGGCGTCGCTCCCCTTCCTTCTTCTGGGCGGATTCATGGCGGCGCGGCTGAAGCAGAGCTTCTTCCCCAAGGACCTGTCCTACCTGTCGTACCTCGACGTCTGGCTGCCCGAGGATGCGCCCTTGGGGGCCACCGACGCGGCCGCCAGGCTGTCCGATCAGATCACACGCGAGGTCGCCTCCGAGTACGGACGCGAGCACCCCGGCGGCGGCGGAAAGCCGCGCGACGTCCTGAAGTCGCTGACCACCTTCGTCGGCGGCGGGGGCCCGCGCTTCTGGTCCTCGGTCTCTCCGGAGCTGCAGCAGCTCAACTACGCGCAGATCATCCTCGAAGTCCGCGACAAGCACGACACGCAACACCTCCTGCCGTTGCTGCAGCGGGCTCTGTCGGCCGCCATCCCGGGGGCGCGCATCGACGCCCGGGAGCTCGAGACCGGCAAGCCTGTCGGCGTTCCCGTCTCGATCCGCTTGTCGGGGCCGGAAGTTCCCGCCCTGCGTGCGTACGCCGAGCAGGTCAAGGCGATCTTCCGCTCGATCCCGAAGGCGGAGCGGATCAGGGATGACTGGGGGGCGGAGAACTTCGTCGTGAAGCTCCAGGTCGACCCGGACCGGGCGAACCTGGCGGGGGTCTCCAACCAGGATGTCGCCCTCGCCTCGGCGACCGGCATGAACGGTTACGAGCTCACCACGCTGCGCGAGGGCGACAAGCAGATCCCGGTCGTCGCCCGGCTGCGGCTCCAGGAGCGGGCGCAGCTCGCCGACATCCAGGACCTCTACGTCTACTCCACACGGGGGACACAGAAGGTGCCGCTGCGTCAGGTCTCCTCGATCGGTTACGACCTCGAGACCGCGAACCTGAGGCGGCGAAACCATTTCCGGACGATCACCGTCTCCTGCTTCCCGGCCGCGGATGTCCTGCCCTCGGAGATCATGACGGCCGCGCGCTCGCGACTCGCGGATCTGCAGAAGACGCTGCCGCTCGGCTACGCGATGGAGATCGGCGGGGAGGAGGAGGAGCAGATCAAGGGATTCAGGAACATGGCGGTCGCCATGGCGATCTCCGTCGCCATGATCTTCCTGGCCCTGGTGATCCAGTTCAAGAACGCCGTGAAGCCGTTCATCGTCTTCGCCGCCATTCCGTACGGCATGGTCGGAGCGTTCTCGGCCCTGTACGCCATGGGGACCCCCTTCGGCTTCATGGCGTTCCTCGGCATCGCCAGCCTGGTCGGTGTCATCGTGAGCCACGTCATCGTCCTGTTCGACTTCATCGAGGAGAAGCACGCGGAGGGAGAGCCTCTACGCGAGGCGCTGCTCGACGCCGGCATCATCCGGCTGCGGCCAGTGCTGATCACCGTGGGGGCCACCGTCTTCGGGCTCTTCCCGCTGGCGGCCCATGGCGGGCCGCTGTGGCAGCCGCTCTGCTACACGCAGATCGGCGGCCTGACCCTGGCGACCGTCGTCACCCTCCTGATGGTCCCTGTTCTCTACGCCATCTGCGTCCTCGATTTGAAGATCGTGCACTGGGACAAGCGTTGATCCACCCGCGGCCCCTCGAGGCGGCCGGGACCGCGACCCGGCCACGCGGCCGCCCTGCGTCGCCGACGAGGCCCTGTCCTTGACCCGGGTGGGCGCCTGGATCATCTTGTAGTCTCGTGAGGATCGAGGGATCGAGCGCCGGCGGGCAGGGGATCTCCTGGATCCACATGGTGCCGGCGGTCCTGCTGGGCGCCTGGACCATCCAGATCGCCACGGCCGAGCAGCCGTACAGCCTGCTCGACTACGTCAACCTCGCCTTCCACGAGGCGGGTCACATCGTCTTCAGCCCGTTCGGAGAGACGCTGCACATCCTGGGCGGGACGCTGCTGCAGATCTTCGTGCCGCTGATTCTGGTCGGCTACTTCCTGCTGAAGCGGGCCCCCTACTCGGCGGCGCTGTGCGGCTGGTGGGTGGGGGAGAACCTGGTCAACATCTCGGTCTACATGGCCGACGCGCGCGACCTGAGACTCCCGCTGGTCGGCGGCGGGGAGCAGGACTGGACGCAGCTTTTCTACCAGTTCGGCCTGCTCGGGGCCGATGCGGTCGCCGCGGTCTCGAAGGGGACGCACCATCTCGGCGTCGTGTTGATGCTGGCCGCCAGCGGCTGGGCCGCCTGCTTCGCCCTCTTCCCGAGCGTGCGGAAGGCGGTCGACGAGTTGATCGCCGACCGCCTCCCTTCCCTCGACTCGCTGTTCGGCTAGCCTGCGCCGCCCGGATGCGCGGCGCCACTCAGTCCGCGGCGCAGGACAGGAGCCCGGCCGCGTCGGCGCAGATCGCCGCCATCTCTGTCCCCGAGTTGAGACAGAGGCCGGTGTCGACGTTGCCGAAGTGGTGCAGGGAAATGACGTGCCCGGTCGCGGAATCGACGATCGGGGATCCGGAGGAGCCCCCCTCGCTGTCACAGGTGTAGCCGGCCTGGCTGCCGACCGCCGAGTGGCCGTAGGTCTGGTCCACGGTCCTGATCTGGCAGCGGACGGCGTGATCGGCGTCCTCATAGTAGCCGACCTGCTTGGGGCCGCCACCGCCATGCTCGATGAACCAGATCGGATCACCGATTGCCAGGGCGCGGGTCGATGGGGTCAGCTCGCCCCAGGTCGCCTCGGGATCCCCCTGCAGAGTCAGGAGGGTGTAGTCGAGGCCCATCTTGTGACCGTGCCGGTTGACGTTGTTGGTCTTCAACAGGAGCCCGCCGGCGTAGTCGGTCGAGGTCGCGAGGACGGCGCCGCCGCACTTGGTGTTCTGGTAGTTGAAGGTCGCCTGCAACCCGTCGACCGAGGACTGCTTGTCGATGCAATGGTTGTTCGTCACCAGCGTGCTGCCGTTGGGCCCCGCCGCCAGCCAGCCGGTGCAGAGATAGAGAAAGCCGCCGCTCGGGAAGAGAAGTCGCGCCACCGGAGCCTGGGCCGCCGCGAAGCCCGATTCCCTGAGATGGCAGGCGACGTCCTCGCGCCCGTCGGTCGAGCAGATCACTTCCGGCACCGGAGCCAGCCGCTCGGTGCCGTGTCCGATCGCGTCGATGCGGTACCCCTGCCCGACGCCTCGACCGCCGTAAATCCGGACCACCGCCGTGTCGCCGTCGATGGCGAAGGCCCAGAGATCGCCGTTGCCGCGCGGCCCCTTGCCGGTGTAGGTCCAGACGCGCGACCCGTCCGGGCTCGAGACCGTCAGCCGATCGCCCGGTGCCAGGTCGAGGCCTGTGAAGTGGACCCGGATGAAGCTGGCCCCGGGGGAGACCACCCTGTCGGTCCAGACGACCGGCCGGGCCGAGGTCCCGAGCCCGTAGGGATGCGGGGACTCGGACCGGTAGGGTCTGATCTCGCCGGCCTGGCGCGGGCTCTCCGCCCAGGCTACGGCCGTCCCGGTCACGAGTAGACTGACGGCAGCCGTCAAGAGCATGCGTGACAACGGTTTCATCTGTCGATCCTCCGAAGGCAGGGTGTTGGGGTATCGCGCTCTAAGTACTGCCTGCGGGCCGGTCTGTCAACGTGAAATCGGCCCGAAATCGGTCCGGGGAGGGGCCGGGTGGTGGCGTCGGGCCGTCGCTCAGCCCCGATCGCTCGTGCGATCCCTCGGAAGGGCGGCTGGGGAGCCGGCGAGCGGCACCGGAGCGTAGCGGGCCACCTCGTGGTCGCTCATCCGCGCCATGACGCTGTGGCGCCGGCCGTACAGGAAGTAGATGAGGAAGCCGGCCAGCAGCCAGACGACGAGCCGCAGCCAGTTCTCCGCCGGCAGGGAGAACATCAGGAGCAGGCAGAGGGCGATGCCGAGGATCGGCACCAGCGGCACGAACGGGGCGCGGAAGGGGCGCTCGGCATGCGGGTGGGTGCGGCGCATGATCAGGACCGCGGCGCAGACGATGACGAAGGCGAGCAGGGTGCCGATGTTGACCAGCTCGGCCAGGATGCGCAGGGGGACGAAGGCCGCCAGCAGGGCGACCACGACGCCGGTGATGATCGTCGCCTTCCAGGGCGTGCGGAAGCGCTCGTGCACCGCGGCGAAGAACGAAGGCGGAAGCAACCCGTCGCGAGCCATGGCGAGGAAGATGCGCGCCTGGCTCAGCATCATCACCAGAAGCACCGAGGTGATGCCGGTCAGGGCGCCGAGCGCAATCAGGTAGCGGGCCCACGGCAGCCCGGCCTGCCGGAAGGCGTCCGAGACCGGCGCGTCGATGCTCAGCCGGTTGTAAGGCACCATGCCGGTCAGGATCGCGGCGACCGCGACGTACAGCACCGTGCAGAGGACGAGGGAGGTGATGATGCCGATAGGCACATCGCGCCGCGGGTTTCTGGCCTCCTCGGCGTGCGTCGACACCGAGTCGAAGCCGATGTAGGCGAAGAAGATCACCGCCGCGCCGGCCAGCATCCCGAGCGGCTCGCCGCCGAGGCCCGTCTGCCCCGACACCGTGTGCCCGAAGAAGGAGAGGCCGGTGAGGCCGAACGGAGCGAACGGGCGCCAGTTCGCCGGATCGACGTAGAACGAGCCGACCGCGATGACGAACAGGACGATCACCAGCTTGAAGATCACCATGCCGTTGTTGACCCGGGCGCTCTCCTTGATGCCGATGACCAGGATCGTCGTGATGACCGCCGCGATGGCGATCGCCGGCAGGTCGATCAGCGTGCCGGTGGACACGAAATGGCCGGTGGTCGCGCTTTGATCGAACGGCGCCCGGGCCAGGGCGTCCGGAACCTTCAGGCTGAACAAGGCGATGAAGTCCTGGAAGTAGTGCGACCAGCCGTGTGCCACCGTCGCCGAGGCGACGGCATACTCGAGGATCAGATCCCAGCCGATGATCCAGGCGAACAGCTCTCCGAGTGTGGCGTAGGCGTAGGTGTAGGCCGACCCGGCGACCGGCACCATCGAGGCGAACTCCGCGTAGCACAGCGCCGCGAAGATGCAGGCGATCCCGGCGACGACGAACGACAGCATCAGCGCCGGCCCGGTCTTGTCGTGCGCCGCCACGCCGGTCAGGACGAAGATCCCGGTGCCGATGATGGCGCCGACCCCGAGGCTGGTGAGCGACACCGGCCCGAGCACCCGGCGCAGCCGGTTGTCCTCGGCCATCTCCTTCAGCAGCAAGGCGAGCGGCTTGGTCGCAAAAAGCGGGTTGCGTCGGTTGGCAGCCATGCGTTCATCCCTGCCGCCCGGCCGGGCGCGGCGTCTTCGAGGTGATGAGAGTCGTGGGGGGGCGCCATTCAGCGGCGCCTCCCGGGCCACGATAGCCTATCATCATTGCTGATGCCCAGGAAACGCTCCCCCCGGACGCGCAAGAAGCCCCGCGAGCTGACCCCGGCGGAGCTCAGGTGGGTCTGCGATCCCTCCCGCGACCGCCTCAAGGCTCCGGAATCGGTCATGCCGCTCGTCGGCATCATCGGGCAGGACCGCGCGATCCGGGCCATGAAGATCGGGATCGAGCTCTACGCGCCCGGCTACAACGTCTTCGTCTGCGGCATCACCGGCACCGGCCGCACCAGCACCGTCAAGCGGATCCTCGACAACATCAAGTCGTCCTGCCCGCTCCCCCTCGACCGCTGCTATGTGCACAACTTCCAGAAGCCGGAGCGGCCGCGCCTGATCGTCCTGCCACGCGGCCGCAGCCGCGAGTTCCGCAAGGACATGGAGCGCTTCGCGCGCGAGATCTCCGCGACCGTCCCCAAGGTCCTCGATGAGGGCGATCATGACGCGCACCGCAGACGGATCGTCCGGCACTACGAACAGGCGGGCGACCGGCTGATCGGCCGGTTCGAGCGCCAGGCGGAGAAGGAGGGGTTCAAACTGAAGCGGGTGGGCGAGGGGAGTCTCGCCCAGCCCGGGCTCTTCCCGCTGGTCGATGGTCAGCCGGTGCCGATCGCGGAGATCGAGGCGCTGGCGGAGGCGAAGAAGATCCCCGCCGCGCGGGCGCGCGCCCTGACACGCCGGTACGTCACCCTCGGCGCGGGGCTGGAGGCGGTGGCGCGCAAGGGGCGCGCCATTCTGCGCCGGATGCAGGCCGAGATCGAAGCGCTGAATCGGCAGCAGGTGCTCAAGGCGCTCGAGGATCCGGCGCGCGCGATCATCGAGAAGTACGGCGTGCCGGGGATCGAGGTCTATCTTCACGACGGGATCAACCACATCGCAGAGCACATCGCCCTTTTCCGGGGGTCGGCGGAGGAAGGCGGCACCGCGCCGGCCGGCGACTCGCCGGACGAGGGTGGGCTGGCGGGCCTCCTTTCCCTGTTCGAGGTCAACATACTCCTGGACAACACCGGCCGCGAGCAATGCCCGGTGGTGATCGAGACGCTCCCCACCTACCGGCGCCTCTTCGGGTACTACGAGAAGGTCATGGGCCCCTCGGGGAACTGGGCGACCGACTTCCGCAAGATCCGCGGGGGGTCGCTGCTTCTGGCCGACGGCGGCTACCTGGTGCTGAACGTCGAGGAGGTGTTGCACCAGCCGGGGCTCTGGCAGCACCTCAAGCGCACCCTGGTCACGCGGCTTCTCGAGATCAGCGAGGAGGGGACGCCGCAGCAGGTCCCGGTCATGGCGCTCACGCCGGAGCCGATCGCGCTCAACGTGAAGGTGATCATGATAGGTGACACCGGCACCTACAACCTCCTCTACAACCGCGATCCCGACTTTCGCAAGATCTTCAAGGTGCTGGCCGACTTCGACTACGAGATGGATCGCAGCGCCCGCAACATCCGCCTGTGCGCCGCCTTCGTCGCCAGGATGTGCCAGGAGGAGGGGCTGGGGCCGTTCGATCTGGCCGCGGTCGCCCGCGTCACCGAGTACGGGGCCCGGGTGGCAGGGCACAAAGGGAAGCTGACCGCCCGCTTCGGGGAGATCTCCGACCTCCTGCGCGAGGCCGATTACTGGCGCCGCAAGGAGGGGGCGCACAGCGTGGGAGCGCGGCACGTCACCACCGCCCTGCGCGAGTCCGAGCGCCGCAACGGCATGTGGGAGGAGAAGCTGCGCGACATGATCGACGAGGGGCTGCTGCTGGTCGAGGTGAAGGGGCGGCGCATCGGCCAGATCAACGGCCTGACGATCCACGACACCGGCGCCTACCGGTTCGGCCTGCCGGCGCGCATCACCGCCAGCGCCGCCCCCGGCGACGCCGGCATCATCAACATCGAGCGCGAGGCCCGTCTGTCGGGGCGCACGCACGACAAGGGGGTGCTGATCATCGGCGGCTGGTTCCGGGAGCATTTCGGCCACGACAAGCCGGTCACCTTCGCCGCCTCGCTCGCTTTCGAGCAGTCGTACGGCGAGGTCGACGGGGACTCCGCCTCCTCCACCGAGATCTACGCCCTGCTCTCCGCCCTTTCCGGCGTGCCGCTCGACCAGGCGATCGCGGTCACCGGCTCGGTCGACCAGAGGGGGCAGGTGCAGCCGGTCGGCGGCATCATCCACAAGATCGAGGGGTTCTTCCGGGTCTGCCGCCAGTCGGGGCTCACCGGCCGCCAGGGAGTGATCATCCCGCGGACCAACGTCGGCGACCTGATGCTGGATGACGAGGTGGTCGAGGCGGTGCGCCGCGGCCGCTTCCACATCTTCCCCGTGCGCACCATCGAGGAGGGGATCGAGATCCTCACCGGCCTGCCCGCCGGCGCCCGCCGCCGTGACGGCTCCTATCCCGCCGGCTCGCTCTACGCCCGCGTCGATCTTCGCCTCACCCGGATGGCCAGGCTGGTCAGGCGCTTCGCGGGCCTCCGCCGGATCGGCTGAGAGGCGCCGGGCGGGAGCGCCCGGTGTCCCTTACTCGAGCCCCTCCACCGCAAGCCCCCGCGGGAGGCGCACTTCGTAGCGCAGGGCCACTTCCTGGCTCCCGTCCTTCGGCACGAGGACCCTCCAGGTCAGGATGCCGGGCTCTTTCGCGTCGGTGGTGAACTGGGGGGTGCTGCGCCGATCGTCGAGGGAGATCTCGATGCGATCGTCGCCGGAGACCGGGATCCGATCCCTCACGTGGACGACGACGTCGCGTCCCAGATGGTTTTCGAGCGTGGTGACGTAAAGATACTCAATCTCGTCGTCCCGCCCCCTGTGACCGACCGTCCTCTCGACCTGCTTGCGCTCGCTCCTCACCCGGTCGTCGGGGCCGAAGGAGAGGGTGAGCGCCTCCCCGCCGGCGTGATAGGAGAGCGACGTCCGGCCGACCAGGTCGCTGCCGACGAAGTGCTGGGCCCTGCCGGGAAGGATCGGAATCTCCCCCGGCAGCGTGGCCTTCGCCACCAGGTAGACCGCAGGCGCCAGCCCCGGGATCACCTGGCGCTCGATCGCGGCGTGGAGCGACCGGGTCGCGATCAGGTGCTTGTGCGACTGGCCGTCGCTCGGAACGTCGATCGGTCCCGGCAGGTCGAAGGAGACAGCCACCTCCCGTCGCTCCGCCCGAGCCTGGCTCTGGATCAAATCAACGACCTGCGTGTCCCGGGCTCCGTGGATGTTGGTGTTGCTGCCGCCGGCGTCGTCCGAGACGCCGGGAGCGAGCGCCAGAACGTCCTGGTAGTTCCAACCGATCACCGGCAGCGAGTCGATGAATTCGGGGGTGAACGACACCCCATCCACCGTCCCGGCTTTGCTCGTCTCCGGCCGCAGGCGGAGGCAGGCGAGCACCGGCAGGTCGATCCCCGCGGCGGGGCGGGTGGTCGAGAGGGTCACGGCGACGTCGGTCCAGTCCTCTCCGGTGTTCTGGCTCACCTGCGCCTGCCAGGAGAGGGTCACCGTCTCTCCGTCCGGGTCCAGACGGGCGTCGTAGAACGGGACCCAGGCGGCGTTGCCCGCGAGATAGGTCAGCCGGAGGGTCACCTCGCCACCCCGGGGCGCCGAGACGAAGACCACCGCGACCCACCGTTGCGTGCCGCTTTGAGAGGCGATCTGCGCCAGGCGACCGCGCGCTATCCCCAGGCTCTCGGCGACGTCCTTCCGCCGCGTCTCGATGCCGCGCTCCTCCTCCGACAGCCGGTCGAATCCGGTCGAGAGAAAGTCGAAGGCCTTCCTCCAGGAATCGACGGCGAAGCCGCGGCCCGCCAGATCGCGCGACCCCTCCTGCGCGGCGGTCGCCTTGAGGCTGGTCAGGAACTCCCGCAGCGAAGCGATCGAAGCCGCCCGTCCTTCCAGCAGCGCCTGCCGCCGGCCGAGGTCGCCGATCTCCTGGTGCAGGCGGCGATAGTCCGGGGTGAGATCGGGCTGGCCGAACTCCTGCCGCACCTCGAGGCCGTCGATCACGATCCCCGCGGTGCCGGTTCCGGTGGCGCGCACCGAATCGGGGTCGGCGACGGAGGGAAGAGTGTCGACGGTGACCCGGTGGATCCCCGGCGGGAGGGTCAGGTGGGCTTCCCGGGTCACCAGGGCCTGCCCCTGGTAGACGATCGCCGAGGCGACCCGGGAGGTCGCGGTGATGTCGGAAGCGGTGGCGCGCTGCGGAGCTGCGAGGGCAAGCGTGGCGAGAAGGGCGATTGTGCGCATCGGATCTCCTTCAGTCGATCTCTTCGGTTTCGTCTTCGGTGGCCGGGGCCGACTCGAGCAGGCGGGTCAGCGACTCGTCTCCACCGTACAGCCGGGCCAGCGTGCCGATCAGCTTCAGGATCTCCTTGTCGAGACCCGTCTCGCCTGAGCGATACGCCTGGGCGAGGAGGGCGACCTGCCGGGCGTCGGCCGGGTCGACCGTGAGCGCGACCCCCGCCACCTCCGCCGACGGGTCGATCACCTCGATCAACCCTCTGTCCAGAAGCTGTCTGGCGGCCTCCGAGTCCAGCTCGGCGGTCCTGAGATCGAATTCGCGTCGTAGCAGCGCGTCCCGATCCTCCTCGGGCGCGTCGGCGGCCGCTTTCTTCCACAGGAGTTGAGGCAGGACCCAGCAATCGTCCAGCCCCCGCCCCTCGACCTCGACCCAGAGATCATCGTCCTTCTCGAAGTAGTCGGTGACATGCGCGGCCTGACCGGCGGGGAGCCGCGGGTAATCCTCGGGATCGCCCGCGACCCCGGGCCTCTCCCAGCAGCGGATCGAATGGGCGCCGGGCGGTGGAGCGACCACGAACGACTCGGGGTCCTCCGGATCGACCGGCGAGCCGAAGCTGCAGGAGGTGCCGACGATGATGGTGTGTCGATTGAAAGAGTCGGAACGCTCGCGCGACAGATAGAGGATGAGACCGGCCACGGAGTCGTCGTCATCGCCTCCCGGTCCGGGGTCGAGATCGCGCAGCCCCGGGATGGCCGACGGGTCGTCCAGATTGTGGAGGGTCCGGATGGTCCTCGACTGCAGCCAGGCGCCGTTTTCGGTGGGCGCCTCGCGCAGGACCTCGAGGAGCGCCGGGACGGTCTCCGGATGCCGCTGGGCGCCATCGAGCGCCCCGACGGCCGCGACGCGGAGCCCGACCTCCTTCTCGCCCCGAACGATCTCGATCAGGCGCTCGGTCGCGGCCTGATCCTGGAAAGCGGCAAGAGCGGCCACGGCTACGGCGCGGACGGAGTCGGTCTCCGACCGGGTGGCCTTGAGGACCGCCTCGAGCGCCTCCGGCGAGTCGGGGAACTTCCGAAGGGCGACGAGAGCCGCCACCTGCCGGCGGCGCTGATTCTGCCGGGCGATCTTCGCCAGGACGGGGATCGCCTCGGGATCGTGGAGCGTCCCCAACGCCTCGATCGCGGCGGTGGCCAGGAGAAGGTCATCGGAAGCGGCGAGCCTCAGGAAATCGCCGCTTTGCTCGGTCGATCCCTGGTTGGCCAGCGCGGTCACCAGGGCGGCGCGGATCCAGGGACGTGTCTCGCGACGCCAGGCCTCCTCGAGCGCCGGCCGGGCCTCCGGATCGCGGTGGTCGCCGTCGCCGAACCACTTGATCGCCTGCCAGCGCACGTTGGGCGAGCGGTCTTCGAGGGCGTCGAGGAACAGCGGCGAGAGCACCTGGAAATCGTAGAGCAGCAAGGAATCGAGAAGGCGATTCGTAAGCCAGTCGTCGCTTTCGGCGCGCAGGAGATCGCGCAGCGACTCGACCACGGGGCGGATCGCATCCGCATGCTCCGGGTCGCTCTTCC